>NZ_JACOQG010000003.1:0-206219 GCF_014297245.1 Blautia difficilis
TGCTTTATCAGTTTCTAACAACCTTGTTTCTTGCCTTTTTCTTCTTTCGACAGGTGATATCACATATAGTTTATGACCATGCTTTGCAAACTCACGCAAAAGATCAGTATAAATATTATGTTCTTCTATTGAACCAAAATCTAACAATGTGAGAAACAAAACATTCATAACAGTATTCTCCTAAAACTTTATTTCTGAAATTTTATTAATTTCATCTAACTGTTTAAAATTAGAATTAGAATATAATCCTTTTTTGTTCTTAAAATATAATCATCTCATTCCTAGTTGTCTTGGTGCCAAAAAAATCCTTATTAGGATTTTCTCCAACATAAACAAGTTGCTCGAAGGGAGTTCTCCAACGATTCTGCATAATACGGAACGCTATATCATTTGGTTTACGAAATTGAGTTCCACCTAACTCATCTGTAATAATAATGTCATCAACCAAATCATCTAAGCCTAATGCAATAATTTTATTATGCTGTCCTTCTGGTCTTCCATCAGTAATAATTCCAACTTTAATGCCCTTCTTTTTTAGGTTTAGAATTAAATTTCTGACGCCATCATACAATTCTATTTCTGGCATTTGCTCTATATAAGCTTTCTTGTATATTTCTCCAATTTCTTCTAAATAGCAATCTATAGCAGGCTTTCCACATTCAAAAAAATGCCATAATCTTTGTACCGCATCACTTTTTCCTAAATATTCGCTAAGGTAACAACTTATTATCTTTAGCCTGGTGGGATTCTACCCTCCCCCATATTTTTTCACTCTACTCATTTTTTCTCCGCAGGAACTCCTATATAAATTCCTATATTTTTAATATTTTTTATAACTACAGCACCTGCACCTATCATACAATCAGCACAAATATTAATATTATTACTAATAGTTGCACCTGCACCTATCCAAGTGCCATTACCAATCGAACAAGTTCCCGCCACATGAGCGCCCACTGAAACATGAATAAAATTGCCCAAGTTACAGTCATGATCTATAGATGCACCTGTATTAATAATGCATCCCCTTCCAATATGTACATCAGAATTAATAACTGTACCAGCCATCACAACAGTTCCTTCACCAATCTCAACGCGTCTACTTATAACTGCATCTGGATGTATTAATGAAACTGTTTTAACCTTATGCATCATCCTTTCACGAATCTTAGCATCTCCGATTGCAATAATCTTATCACCACTAATTCTACTAGCATCTGATGTTTTTCCAACAACTTTAAATCCAGCACATTCCTTTATGCTTTCATTATCATCTAGAAAAACAATTTCTTCATATCCGTTTCTAACTGCAATATCTGCTATAACTTTTCCGTGACCACTTGCGCCAATTATTACAAGCCTTTTCACCATGGAGCCCTCCATGTACATTCTGCTTCTTTCGGTGTCCCCATAAACTCTTCCATAGTTGCAGAAGTCTCTGAACTAATCCCTTCATGTTTCAATACAGATTTGAGCGTATCAATAATTATCATAATATCGCCTACAAAAGTAATATGTGTCGTATACCACACATCCATCGCAAACTTGTCTTCCCAAGACACTGCATTTCTTCCATGGGCCTGCGCATATCCAGTAAGTCCTGGCCTTACGTCATGCCGATGGCGCTGTTCTTCATTGTATCTGTCAAGATATCTCACAAGCAACGGGCGTGGACCAATGATTGCCATATCACCTTTCAAAATATTAATAAGTTCTGGCAATTCGTCTAATGAAGATGCACGTAAAAACTTGCCATATTTATTCAACCGAAATTCGTCAGGAAGAAGATTTCCGTCTTTATCTTTTTTATTGCTCATTGTCCTAAATTTAATTAATTTAAAAATCTTTTCATCTTTTCCAGGGCGTTCCTGTGTAAAGAATGGGTTTCCGCTCATAAACACAGTCCCCAATATTATAAGTACCAAAAGAACTGGTGAAAGAACAATCAGCGCGCATAAACTTAAAATAAAGTCAATCCCTCGTTTAAAATATTTTGCGTACACTTTTGATGCTCCATTTTTTATTTAGTTTATTCAAAGCAAGCACGAATCACAGAAATAATCTCATTCTGCTGCTCTTCTGTCATCTTATTATCACTTGGTAAGCAGACGCCTCTCTGGAAAATATCAGCCCCTACATCCATAACAGTTCCGGTAATATACGCATTTGTTTTGGCTCTCATGGAGCCAACTCTTCCAATGCACTCATGCATTCTGTACATTGGCTGCATATGCATTGGTTTCCAGATAGGTCTTCCTTCAGCATTAATACTGCTAATTGCCTCTAATATTTCAGTAGGGCAGCTTTTACCCTTTTCAGGAATATAGAGTACGTCGCATTCCCCTCTTACCTGTTTGCACATATAGTATGGATTGATGGTAAATGCAGATAACCAATAATTTGGTTCACACCCCTCTACGATAGGATTCATTTCAATTGGAAGGTCTTTTAACCCTTTTGTATATCTCTCATAAATAACTTTTTTCTGAGAGATATGCTCTTCCAAATAGTTATACTGTCCTCGAATTACACCTGCAATTACATTAGACATGCGATAGTTATATCCAACCTCTTCATGCTGGTACCATGTGGCATTTTCTCTTGCTTGTGTACTCCACTTGCGCGCTTTATTAGCAACTTCCAGATCATTTGTCAGTAAACAACCTCCTGAGCTTCCTGTAATAATTTTGTTTCCGTTGTAGCTTACTGCAGCGTAGTCTCCAAAGGATCCGCACTGTTGCCCATCCCAGGTTGCTCCCATGGCTTCAGCGGCATCCTCAATAAGAAGTGCTCCATGTTTCTCACAGATTTCTTTAATTTTTTTGATATCTCCTGAAAATCCATATAACTCTGCTGCCACTACCAGCTTTACTTCTGGATACATTTCGAAAGCTTTTTCCAATGCAACAGGGTCCATATTCCAGGAATCTCGTTCTGTATCTATGAATACAGGGATTCCTCCCTCATATACAACTGGATTCAGTGTCGCATCAAAAGTCATATCACTGCAGAAAACTCTTTTTCCTTCCACAGCACCATGACCAATGGCGGGTTTTCCATACAATTTTTCTCCCGCAAATTTTACGCAAAGATGAAGTGCTGCTGTACAGCAGGATAAAGCTACTGCATATTTCACACCTGCTTTTTCAGCTGCAATTTTCTCTATTTCGTTAATATTTTCTCCAACCGTGGACATCCAGTTTGTGTCATATGCTTCCTGTACATATTTCATTTCTGCACCATTATGCATAGTTGGTGATGCAAGCCATACTTTATTTTTAAATGGTTCAAAGTCTTTTTTTCTGCTAAACATTTTTCCGCCTTTTTGATTTCCTCTTTAATTTTGTTCTATATATCAGATACCAGAATTTCTTTGTTATATTTATTGTGCCGGATGATAAGTATTAACTACTTCCTGCACTTTGTCTCTGACATCCTCCCGATTCTTATAAGCCACCTCCATCAACCCATCCAGCTGTCTAAGAAACGTATCCACATCAAACGGTATTGGACATCCGATATGTATCAAATCATTCTCTGTCTTCTTCAGCCCTTCTTCCGCCATCAGCTTCTCCTCAAACAATTTCTCCCCAGGCCTCAATCCTGTATAGGTCAACTTAATATCCACATCCGGTGTAAACCCAGACAGTCTGATCATATTCCGAGCCAATGTATCAATCTTTACAGGTTCACCCATATCCAACACAAAGATCTCTCCACCCTTAGCATAAGTTCCCGCAAGAAGCACTAAACTCACTGCCTCCGGAATGGTCATGAAGTATCGGATGATGTCCGGATGGGTGACGGTCACCGGGCCGCCTGCTTCTATCTGTTTTTTAAAGAGGGGGATGACCGAGCCGTTGCTTCCCAGTACATTACCGAAGCGTACTGCCACAAATTCTGTCTGGGTGGTTTTTAATGCCTCTACGATTTCCGGTGAGGTGATGACCTCCTTCATTCCGTGTGTGAACAGCTGTGGGATTTCGTAGGCTTTTCCTGCTTTTATCTTGGCGTCAAAGGCCTGGATAACCATTTCGCACAGTCGCTTGGAGGCTCCCATGATGTTGGTGGGGTTTACTGCTTTGTCTGTGCTGATCAGTACGAAGCGCTTGCAGCCATGGGCCATTGCGGCGTAGGCTGTTTTGTAGGTTCCCATGGCGTTGTTTTTGATGGATTCGCAGGGGCTGTCTTCCATTAATGGCACATGCTTGTGTGCTGCTGCATGGTATACGATTTCCGGTCTGTATTTCTCAAAGACCTGAAACATTTTTCTGCTGTCGCGGACAGAGCCGATCAGGGTGTCTAGTTTTAATTCCGGATATTTTTTCTTAAGTTCCAGCTGAATGTCATAGGCGTTGTTTTCATAGACATCAAATAGGATCAGATGCTTGGGCTGGTGGGAGGCAATCTGTCTGGCTAATTCGGATCCGATGGAGCCTACTCCGGTGATGAGGACTACTTTGCCTCTGATATAATCGAATACCTCTTCCATATCAGGACGGATGGGATCTCTCCCCAGCAGGTCTTCGATCTGGACGGTTTTCATCTTGCTGACGGTTACTTCACCAGTATAGAGCTGGTACATTCCGGGCAGGTTCAGTAATTCGCAGGAGGTCTCATTGCAGACCCGGAGAATGTCGCGTTTATCCTCTGGAGCTGCGCTTGGGATGGCTACATATATTTTTGTGATCCCCAATTTGTCTACTGCCTCCAGGATCCGGTCTCTGCCACCGAATACGGGAACATTGTCTATGTATCTGCCCCATTTGTTGGGATTGTCATCAATAAAGCAGGCTACTTTTTCGTTGGTTTCCCGGGCGCTTTTAATATCCCGGAAGATCATCTGGCCTGCTGCCCCTGCTCCTATGAGCATTACTTTCTTCTCATTTATTCCTTTGTTTGTTCTTCCTCTCAGAAGCAGGACAAAGCGATAGGAAAAACGGATTCCCAGGGTCAGGCAGAACTGAATGGAAATGCCGATCAGGTAGTAGGAAACTGGCATCCTCCCTACACAGGTTGCCATTCCTGTGATGTAAACAGCTCCGGTGAGCAGGGTTGCTGCTACTACTCTCAGCAACTCTGAATAGCTGGCAAAGCGCCAGATGCTTTTGTATAGGCGCAGAAACCAGAACACAACAACGCAGAATAGTCCATAGATTAGGATGCTTTTGCCATAGGCCTGTAAATATCTTGCTTCTATTCTGCTGAATTTGCAGTCAAACCGTATCCATAGGGCCAGACAATAGGATAATGCTACTGCCGTAAAATCATAAAGCATCAATAATAGTGTAACTACCTGCCAGTGTTCTAGTTTCCTGGTCTTGTTTTTCATACGTGTATCTTTCTCCTTCATAGTAATTTCACTTTTATATGCAGTTTCGAATAACTATAGCTATACGATATGAAAGTATTAACGAAACTACAAATAAAAATTTTTCTCTTTCTTACGTCTTTCCTTCCTCCCCGCTTATGCGGAATATTTGTTGCCTGAATTGTCTGTTCTCTGAATTTATTGCATGACAAAAGGCACCCCCGCAGGATTAAATTTCCTGCAGGCATGCCTCTGTGTTTTTCTCTTTATTTTTTTCAATAATCTCCAGCCCTACCTTCATATCCACCGTCCTCCCGAACATATCCAGTGACAGCACTGCGATCCGCTTGTGTCTGTCAATTTTCCGGATGGCTCCTTCCATTCCCTGGAGGGGGCCGCTTATGATATGTACCTGGTCACCTTCGATGATTCCCTGGGAGAGTCGTACCAGCTGTTCTTTGTCTCCGCCCATGCGGATGAGCAGCTCCACTTCCTGATCTGTAAGTGGGACGATGGTCTCTCCTGTGCCGATAATTCGGGTCATGCCTATGACATGTTTCAGGTTTTCCATAAGGGGTTCCAGATTTTCGGCAATTAAAAAGACATATCCGGGAAAGAGGATTCTTTCCTGAATATGCCATTGGCCTTGAAATCGTTTTTTCTGTTGATAGTAGGGGATAAAACAGCGCTCTAGAATGCGTCTGTCTATGGTCCGCTGACATTGACAGCGGATGTTTTCTTCGGTGCCTGTGCGCACCTGCATCACATACCACATAAACAGTTTTCCTCCATTTTGGGTATGCTTCGCCATTTCGTCTGCCAGAGGGCAGGCGAATCTTTTGTTCAAGATATGTCCATCCATACCTTTAAACGCGGCAAAGCGACGATTTAAAGAACATAGATTTCAGGATATGGACAGGAATCTTTTCAAAACGATTCCTGTCATTTCATGTTGTATTATAATCATATTTGTATGATAATGCAACCTTTTGTGGGAAATTTGTGAACTTTTGTAGAAATTCTTCTTAAATATTTATAGTTACAGTAGCAGAATATACACTCTCGCTGCTTTTTTCTAAAATGATAACCATCAGAGGATATGGTTTTTCATTGATAATCAGCATTTTGTCTGCAAAGTTTCGGATTTTTTCTATTTCACCTATGTAAGGTTTTAATATTGTCTGCATTTTCAGTTTGACCAGAGGTGGTAATTCTATGGAAGAGTCCTTGAAAATGGATTCAAGAAAATCTGCTACAGCCAGAAATTTTTTACACTCAAAATTTTTTGTAGCAATAGCAACCTCTTCCTGTTCCCGGAAACCATCATCCAGATAATACAACATAAAGCTTTTTTTATGTAATAATGCAGCATGTATTTGTTCAATAAAATCTCTGATTTCTTTAATTGCAGTAAGTGCAGCGCTTTCCTTTGTCAGATCATCACTAAAGGATGAAATATTGGATTTAACATCAAAAACCAGAGATTTTATTTCTTTTCGTTTATCGTCTACAACACAGGCAAGAACATCTGCTTTTTTACATCCTTGTTTGTTTATACAGGGATTTTTGTATTCGTTTGCATATATTCCATATTGAGATTCCTGCAGCTGATAATTAAGGTTAACTACCTCTTTTCCATTGGCATGGATTTCTTCAAATGGAACTGTCATGGATTCTGGTATTTTATAAAGTGTACTCTTTTGTAGTTTTCCTTCTTTATAATCACTCAGTGCAACGTTCATGCTCATTATTAATGATCTCCTGGATTTGAGTAGCTTCATTGTATAGTTTCAATGCGGAATCTGTAAATAGATCAAACTGATATCCAAGTTTATCATTAAAAGGTACTTCTCTTACAACACTTTTGCCATTTTCTTTATTTACAAATTCATATACGCATAGATTATCTGCACATACCAAATCAGATTCCTCCAGATGTAGTTTCTTCAGTGCAGCTTTATCACCGGTTCTCTTTGTATATTCTGCCATGAGGCATAGATTGTTGAGCTTTGATACAAAAGTATCACTATGAGTGCTGATAATAAATTCAAATTTCAGGTTATATAATCTGTTCAGGAAACGTACTAACTCCATTTGTTTTTCAGGATGGAGGCTTGATTCTATTTCATCTATGATCAGTCGTCTGAACCGGTCTCTGGAAGAAGTAATGGCCAGGTACAGCGGAGCTATCTCATTGATCATTGACGAAGCAAGGTACATGGGAACATTTATTTTACTGTCTTTTACAGAATAAACCATATTTCCTTGTTCATTGATACTGATATGCCCTTCAATAATATTGTTCTCATAAAAATGCAGATCATTTTTTAAATATTCTACAAGTTTTGAGCTGTTAAGATCTGGAGGTGTAACTGTTTGAAGAAACCGCAGGAACTTGTACACAGGCTTTGTTAATCCTAAAATACGAGGTTGCTGCTCCTCTGCTACTCCATCAATAAACTGTACGGATATAGAGTCATCTGTTTTATGGGCAAAAAACTCTCTGTATAACAGCATTAGACCAGTTCTGGATGCTGGCATGAAAAGACTTTTGCATGTCAGCAGGTGAAGTAATGCTTCTTCGATATAATAATTGCTGCTGCTTTTATTTCCAATTAATGCCCATATAATCTTTTCTTTTTCCTGCATTTTTTTTAATATTATAACATGTCTATCTTTAGGAACTTTAAAAATGTTTTTAAGGAAATCATTATCCGGATGTTTTGTTCCTACTTCCATCCCTTCAAAATATTGTATAATCTGATATTTTTCGTCTGGGTCAACTTCAATCCGAAGATATATTCGATCAACTGGTATATTTTGCCCTAAGGTATCTATAATAATGCTTTCTTTTATTCTGTCCAGCCTTAAATTAATCCGTTCTGTTAAAGTATCTAGGCTATCTTGAGTAAGAGTATAGATATTACAGTTTGAATCTTGTTCTTCTTTTAAAAACTGCAAATCATTTTCATGGATAATAGTCTCCATTTTTTCATTGATGCCTTCAGCAAGCTGCATCAGGAAGGTTTTTCCACTATTATTAGGGCCTACCAGTAATGTATACTGGTTGATGCAGATTTCAGCATATTCAATTTTGGCAAAATTTTCTACGCCCATATATATACGCATATAATAAGTCTCCCTCATACATCCAAACATTTATTTTTATTATCTATCATTTTACCAGATATTTTATAAAAAATACAGCAAATCTAGCATAATATCATTCAAAAAAATAGAGAGTAATCATCTTATGATTTTTACTCTCTATCTGTTAATCAAGAAATATAAGTCTGAATTACTCCACAGTCACACTCTTAGCCAGGTTTCTTGGCTTGTCTACATCCAGGCCTTTGGCTACGCTGACGTAGTAGCCCAGGAGCTGTAAAGGAATCACTGCCAGTGAGGTGGCGAAGTGTTCGTCTGTTTTGGGGATGTATACGGTGAAGTCTGCGGTGTCTTCGATGTTGTAGTGGCCGAAGGTGGTCAGGCCCATAAGGTAGGCACCGCGGCTTTTGCATTCTACCATGTTGGAGATGGTTTTTTCATACAGGTGGTTCTGGGTCAAGATGCCGATTACCAGGGTTCCCTCCTCAATGAGGGAGATGGTTCCGTGCTTCAGCTCTCCTGCTGCATAGGCCTCTGTATGTACATAGCTGACTTCCTTCATTTTCAGACTGCCTTCCATACTGATGGCATAGTCAATGCCTCGGCCGATGAAAAAGGCATCCTTTGCATTAGCCTGTTTGGCTGCAAACCACTGGATCCGCTCTCTGTCATCCTCCAGGATCTTGCTGATTTTGTCCGGGATGGTCTGTAATTCTGTGATCAGTTCCTGATATTTTTCCTCGTCAAGCTCTCCTCTTACCTTACCGAACTGGATAGCCAGTGCGTAGGCTGCAATCAGCTGGGTGCTGTAGGCCTTGGTGGTGGCTACGGAGATTTCCGGGCCTGCCAGAGTGTAGAATACGTTATCTGCCTCTCTGGCGATGGAGGAACCTACTACGTTGACAATTCCCAGGGTGCGCAGACCGTGTTTTTTGGATTCGCGAAGTGCTGCCAGGCTGTCTGCAGTTTCTCCGGACTGGCTGACAATGATCACCAGGCCGTTAGGGTCCAGAATGGGATTTCTGTAGCGGAATTCGGATGCCAGCTCTACACGTACCGGGATTCTGGCCAGGTCTTCGATTACATACTGAGCTGCCATTCCCACATGATAGGCAGAACCACAGGCTACAATATAAATCTGGCTGATCTTCTGGATATCCTCATCTGTAAGGCCCACCTCTGACAGATCGATAGCTCCGTCTTTTAATACGGAGTTCAGGGTATCCCGGACTGCCTTGGGCTGTTCGTGGATCTCCTTCATCATGAAATGCTCAAAGCCTGCCTTTTCTGCTGCCTCTGCATCCCACTCAATGGTCTTTTTTTCCTTTTGGATCTCATCTCCGTCCAGATTGTAGAAGGTGATGTTACCTTTCTGTACACGGGCCATTTCCATGTTTCCGATATAATATACGTTTCTGGTGTATTTCAGGATGGCCGGCACATCGGAGGCGATGTAGGAGGCTCCCTCCTCCACACCCAGGATCATAGGGCTGTCCTTACGTGCCACATAGATTTCCCCAGGATAGTCCCTGAACATAATAGCCAGTGCGTAGGAGCCGCGGATGCGGACCATAGCGTGGTTGATGGCATCTACCGGTGTGCCCAGATATTTTTTGTAATAATAGTCTACCAGCTTGACTGCTACCTCTGTGTCTGTAGAGGAATAGAACTCATAGCCCTTGCGAATAAGCTTATCCTTCAGCTCCTGGTAGTTCTCGATGATTCCGTTGTGGACAGCTACTACATTGCCATCATCACTCATATGGGGATGGGCGTTGATCTCAGAGGGTTCTCCGTGGGTGGCCCATCTGGTATGTCCGATTCCACAGGTACCGGGTACGGATTCTCCATCGTTGGTTTTCTCTGCCAGAACCTTCAGTCTGCCCTTTGCTTTGATGATTTCTGTATTTTTGTCGCCGTCACGGACTGCTATTCCTGCTGAGTCATAGCCTCTGTACTCCAGTCTGGAGAGACCATGGAGCAGAATTGGCGCTGCCTGACTGTTACCTGTATATCCTACAATTCCACACATTTTTTATTCCTCCCTGTCTAAATTGGAGCGTGTTTGTAAAATCATTCCCACAAATTGTGACGCACATCTTGTGGAAAGCATTTTTCAAACATACTCTAGTCGAATTTATCTCGTTATTCGTATTCTAATTCTACACCGGATCAGATATTTACGATTTGTCCGATGGAAATATCGGAATTTATTCTATCACGTTGAAGTACAAATAGCAAGAAAAAAGCTCCGGAGTCCTTCAGGATTCCCGGAGCTTACCTGTTTCTTTGGCTTTTGCAAGCAGTTTTTTGTTCTTTTCATTCATTGTTCCGAAGTCTGTAAGTGGACAGAGTACTGCCTCACATTCTCCCATGATCTGCAGGGCCTTTTCAAAGTTTTCATCAGAAATGATCTCAAAAGGATTCTCTGCCACTACGGTTCCTGCCAATGCGCTGGCTACCTGATAGTCTGCATCGTTAGTATGAAGTACTCCTGCTGCAAATGGGATTCCTAGACGCTGCAGTCTGCGGTATACGGGGATGCCGCTGCCATTTCCTCCAATGACAAATACCTGTGGTTTACCTGTAGGTGGTTCCATTTCCACACAGCCGAAGGAGGCATTGTAGCTTCCCTTAGTGATTCCGTAGAGTCTGCGGATATATTCGGAAGTGAAAATTTCTTCAGGTGTACCGTATTTTTCTATATATTCTCCGTGTACACAGATCACTTTGTCGGAGATTTTCTGAGCCAGATCCAGTTCATGGAGGGACATGATCACAGTAAGCTGGTTTTCCAGTACCATTTTTTTCAGGATGGTGAGAAGCTCCAGCTTGTGGCGGATGTCCAGGAAGGAAGTGGGTTCATCCAGTACAATGATCTCCGGCTCCTGGCAGATTGCCCTGGCCAGAAGGATCCTCTGACGCTGGCCGTCGCTGATGGCTGTGAAATCCCTGTCCTTCAGATCCCAGGCATGGACGGTCTCCATAGCTGCTCTGACCTTCTCTTTATCTGAGGCAGAAAGAATTCCCAGAGTGCCTGTATAAGGATAACGTCCGGTTGCAACAATATCCTCGCAGGTCATAAGCTCCGGCCGCATGCGTTCCGTGAGAACTACAGCCAGCTTTCTGGATACTTCTTTGTTGGACATGCGGGCCATTTGCTGCTGTTCCAGATAGACAGTACCGCTGATGGTTGCCAGCTGTCTGGTAATACTTTTGAGGATAGTAGATTTGCCGGCACCGTTAGGACCTATGAGTGTAAGGATTTCCCCTTTGTTCAGCTGGATATTGATCTCTCTGATCAGAGGCTTGCCCTCATAGCCTACAGTAAGCTGGTCTGTATGAAAAAAATAGGATTTATTTGTATTTTCCATAGTCTTATATCCTCTTCTGTCTGTGAATCATAATGTAAATAACCACCGGTGCGCCGAACACTGCGGTTACGGAGCTGATGCTGAGCTCTGTAGGTGCAAATACTGTTCTGGCGATCAGGTCACAGAACAGGCAGAATACTGCACCGCCCATAAAGCATGCAGGGATCACTAACAACGGTTTGGCTGTTTTTAGCAGGCTTTTCACAATATGGGGTACTGCAATTCCCACAAAGGAAATAGGGCCTGCAAAAGCTGTGACACAGGCGGACAGCACACTGGATAAAAGGATCAGTCCAATGCGGAAAAGCTTGATATTTACTCCCATATTCTGGGCATAGACTTCCCCCAGCTGATAAGCGCTAATGGGCTTTGACATGAAAAATACGATGATCATGGCCAGGAGCACTACTGCCGCCATAACTTTCACATTTCCCCAGGACATACCGGAGAAGCTTCCCAGTGACCAGTTATGGAGATTGACAATATTGGAGTCATCTGCAAAGGTGACCACAAAATCCGTGATGGCAGAACAGATGTATCCGATCATAACACCGCTGATGACCAGCATGGACATATTGTGGACCTTTTTTGCCACCAGCAGGACAAAGCCCATGGAGATCATGGAGCCGATAAAGGCTGCAACGATCATGGATGCGGATCCCATGGAAATGCCTCTGCTAAGGAAAAAGATCATAAGCATTGCCACTACCAGCTTGGCTCCTGAGGAGATTCCCAGTACAAAGGGGCCGGCTATGGGGTTATTGAAAAAGGTCTGCAGGAGAAATCCAGATACGGACAGGGCTCCTCCCAGGATGATGACAGCCAGGATCCTGGGCAGACGGATTTCCCATATAATATTGTAAGCGGTATCTGTTCCCTGATGCCTGAATATAATATTCAGGATATCTCCCACTGACAGGGGGATGCTGCCGGCATTTACATTCCATATAAAAAGGATTACCAGCAGCACTGCCAGGATAATAAAGGCAAAGCCGTACCGGGCTGTGCGTTTTCTATCGTTCATAGGTTTCTTACTCCTGCAATTATTTAAGTTTATGTATATAGTTTAATTCATCCAGTGAATCATCCTCTGTGGTGAGAATGGTGTGAATGTCCTCGATCATGGTTCCCAGCCCTGTGGTTTCCTGGAAAAGGTTTTTGCCGGTACACCATACATTGCCATCTTTCACTGCTTTGAAGTCTGCCAGCAGCTCACTTTTTGCCAGCAGCTCACTGATAGAGGTCAGTTCTCCGTCAATGGTGCTGTTGTAGATAATATAATCTGCATCCTTTGCCTTGGCGTAAAATTCTTCCATCTGCATGTTCATAGTGGACAGGGCATTGTCACTTTCACCGGTATCAGGTACATAGGTGCCTCCGGCCAGATGGATCATCTCAGATACATAGTCATTGCTTTTGCGCACATTGACTGCACCTGTGGAGTTGATGTAAAAGAAGGCTACGGTTTTGCCTGTGTCCTTGTCATCGGAGGAGAGAACCTTGTCCAGCTTGTCCGTCTGCTCCCTGAAGGCTTTTTCTGCCACATCTTCCTTGCCCAGAAGCACTGCGTAAAGCTTCATCCATTCTGTTCTGCCCAGAGGGTGGGGCTCATAGCTGGAGCGCTCTACCATTACAGGGATGCCGAACTGTTCCAGCTTCTCCTGTACTTCCGGGTTGTGATGAATCATGGTGGACTCAATGGCCAGATCGCAGCCTTCGTTCAGGATCAGTTCGTAATCCGGGGCATTGTATTTGCCTGCGTAGATCATATGGCCGGCTTCCATGGCATCTTTGGCTTCCTGGATATACCAGCCATTTTCCTTGGTGCCTGAAAGACGAATATTGTCGATGCCGTCAATAGCCCGGAAAAGATCCATGGCTGAGGTTGCTACCAGATAAATATTATCCAGTGGCTGCTGCAGTACTGTAATGTTTTTGTCCAGTCCCTCAGGAGCTTCTTTGCCCTCGGGTACCAGCAGGTACTGTCCCTCATCCGCAATGGTGATCAGTGTATATCCGTCGTTATAATAGTCTACACTGAATTCCTGGGCATAGCTAAGTTCCATACTGTGGTCATAGGTCAGACCCGGGAGCTCTGCCGGGGCCTTGTCCTCTGCTGCAGCCTGTACGGTGAAGGTACAGGCACAGAGCAGGGTAATGGCTGTGAATAGGTATAGTAGATATTTTTTCATAATTATTCTGTATTTCTTGCTTTCGTTTATTTTTGATGATTTTTACTTTTCTGCTTCCTTTAATGTAGAGGAATCAAAGTTCAGGGTATAGTCGATCTCATGAGGGGTGCTCATGGCTGTGGTATCGGCAGTTACTGCCAGTTCTGTATCGAAAGCACTTACCGGGATCTCGAAGGTGGAATTGCCGTCCTTGTTTACAGGCTCGTATTTCTGGTCATCCACTATCATATAGTCATAGTTCGGGCTGCTCCATACGATGGTAGCTGTAGCCTTGTCGCCCTTGATGGTGATGGCTGCAGGAGAATCCACGGTGGCTCTGCCGGAACCGCCTGTGAGAGTTACCTCTGCAGTATAGTCTCCGTCCTCAACACCAAGATCTGCTATTTTCTTACCTGCATCCTCTTTTTTGGAATCCTCGGCATCGCTGCTTTCTGCAGAGTCATCCTTTACAGGATCTTTGACGCTGACCTTGTGATCATACCATTTTCCTTTTTCTCCAAGAATGGCAACGTCAAACTCCTCATCAATGGCAGGTACAGGGATATCGAAGCCGTATACTTCTTCTGTCGTTCCGTCACTGTATTTTACAGTATCTGTGGTAGGATCAAGGATTTCGGCTCCGTCTTTGGCAGCATCTTCTGCAGTTCCTGCAAAGAGGTTGACGATCTTTTTGGATACCAGGCTCACATGGATGGTCATTTTGCCGTCTTTTACAGTAAGGGTTCCCTTTTTGTCATTGGCCTCGTTTACATGGAACATGCTGCTGTCTGTATCAAACTCAGCTGTGTAAACCCCATCCTCCAGAGCTGCGGAGTCTGCAGTATCCTTAGCATCACTGTCCTTGGTATCTGCGTCTTTGGCATCTGCATTCTTGCTGTCCGCTGCTTCTGTGGTTTCTTTTGTTTCTGCCAGTACAGGGCTGGTACCGATTAAAGCGGCTGACATGGTCAGCGCAGATAAAAATAATACGAATGAACGTCTTTTCATAATAATGTCTTCCTTTCTGTTACCTGTCTGTTACATAAAATGTCTGGGTAAAATGTATGTTACTGTTCACTTCGTTCCCAGCAACACGCTTCGCGATGCACAGAATTTATGCTAATCGCATAAATTCGCGCGGTATGTCTCGGGTTTTCTGTGACCTTCGCTCACAAAAAACACCTCGCGGGATATTACCAGTGAACAGTAACGAAATGTATCTATTCCAGACTTAATATCTACATAATACATCTGCCCGGAAACTATTGCAAGTATCCGGGCAGATTCTGTTGCCTGTACCGGTTATCCGGCAGGCCTGATTTTATTTAATTTGATTATTCAGCATCTGCTTCTTCTGTTGCTGTTTCATCTGCTGCTGCATTATCTGTTGCAGTTTCATCTGTTGCTTCATTTTCTGATGCAGTTTCATCATCTGCTGCTTCAGCGTTCTCATCTGCAGCTGCATCATCTGTTGCTCCCAGGGAGTCGATTGCTGCTTTTGTATGAGCTACATACAGATCTTCTACTGCTGCAATTCTTCCAAGTCCTTCGATCTGGCAGTCAACACTGTCGAAATCTCCAGATGCTACAAACTGGCTCTTCCAGGAATCTTCATCATCGCCGGCCATATCGTTGTTTGCATGGTCACCTGCAACAACCATCAGAGGACGAATGATTACATTCTTGAATCCTGCTTCTTTTACCTTTTCGATTACTTTATCGCATGCGGTATCTTCCGGTTCACCTTCAACAGTACCGATGAAAGCGTTTGTGAATCCAAGATCATTCATCTGTGTCTGCATCTGGTCGTAGGTTACGTTTGCTGTATGGGAAGTACCATGTCCCATGAATACAAATGCTGTACCAGCATCTGCGGCTGCCTTCATATCATCGAATCCGGCTACCTTGCAAGCTTCATCTGTAATTGCCTGGGCAACTGCTTTTTTGTCATCGTTGATCACAGTAGCGTCATCACCAACCTCACCAAGCATTGGTTCAGCGATTGCTACAGATTCAAATTTATCTTTGTATTCATCAATTGCTTCTGTCATTTCATCATATTCAGCACCATGCATCAGATGAGTAGGCTGTACAACCAGGTTCTTAACGCCGTTAGCTACTGCACGGTCCAGTGCCTGCTGCATGTTGTCGATCACTTCGTTATCTCTTGCCTGTACATGGTTGATGATGATCTGTGCTGTGAAAGCTCTTCTTACAGACCAGTCCGGATATGCTGCTGCCAGAGCATCTTCAATGCCTTTGACATCCTCTGCACGGCTGTCGTTAAAGGAGGTACCAAAGCTTACTACTAAAAGCTCGTTTTCACCGATTTCATCCTGGTTGCGAGGATCATCTTTGGAAGCATCTCCTGTGTCACGTCCGAAGTAGTCAGGATCTGCATTTTCACCTGTTACCAGTTCCTTCTGGGCATCTGTCAGCTTATCCCATGCTTCTTTGGCTGCCTTACAGTCATCATCTGTTGTGTCTGTTCTTTCCTGAACATAGATTTTATCGATCAGTGCGCCAACCTCATCAGCTGCCTTCTGATCATCGGAAGAAGCATCAGCATCTGCGGAAGCGTCATCTGTAGCTTCTGCATCTTCTGCTGCTGTATCCTCTGTAGCTGCTGCGTCATCTGTAGCAGCTGCGTCATCGGCGGATTCTTCTGTAGCTGCGTCCTCTGCAAATGCAACTGTGCCGGTAGCTGCTGTCATAGAGCAAGTCATTGATACTGCTAACAATAAGGCTAACATAGATTTTCTTTTCATGGTGTTTATCCTCTTTTAATAATTAAATATTTCCGGACGGATGTATGCAAAGAAAAACAGCCACATCTCCGCAGCTGTTACTTTTCTCATTATACACGGTTTGTATCGGATTTCGTAAATACCGCATCTAACATAAGGATCCGGCAGGATACGATAAGAACTATGTAAGTCATGAGAACAAAGGTACTGTAAACCGCAGACCTCAAATTCCACGCTAAGGCAGATCTCCTGACTTCGTTCATCGCTGCTTCTCCCTTCCCGGTAAACCAGTGGTTCTGAAAAACAGCTCCCTTACACAGTGACGGTATCGTTCCGGATTCTCACCGGATTCCCTTTTGCACATCCATTAGGATGCAACCTTAACGTTATAACTCTTGCACATATTCAATTCGGATACTCTTTTTTTACCACAAATTTTAAAGATTGTCAAGAATAAGACGAAAATTAGCAAAAATCGTTTTGTATTTTTCAGACATTTTTCCGGATATTGGGAGTATAATGTCGAAAATCTTCAGAAAGCTTACCTTTGGTACAGTGGTTTGAAAAAGCAGGTTCTGTTTCCGGTGTGACAGGCGGCTCCCACCTGCTCCACCCTGGCCAGGATAGTGTCGTTGTCGCAGTCCAGGGTAAGGGATTTCACATATTGGAGATGTCCGGAGGTCAGACCCTTGGTCCACAGTTCATTGCGGCTTCTGCTCCAGTAGGTCATTTTTCCTGTCTCCACAGTGGTATTGTAGGCCTCTTCATTCATATAGGCCAACATCAGTACTTCACCAGTCTCATAGTCCTGTGCTATTACAGGTACCATTCCGTCACTGTTTAACTTAAAGTCTGCCCAGGTGAAGGTTTTTTCCCCGGACTGCTGTACAGGGGTAATTTTTTTATTCATATATGCCTCCTTTATGCCAGACTTCCCTTTGTGGAAAGTACGTCTGTGATCCGTGGGTCATAGGAGGTAGCTGCGTCCAGTGCCTTGGCGAAGCTTTTGAACATGGCTTCTGCCACATGGTGATTGTTGCCGCCGCTTAAGACCTTGATGTGCAGGTTCATGCCGCAGGAATAGGAAATAGCATAGAAAAACTCCTTCACCATTTCTGTAGACATATCTCCGATCCGGTCAGCGGTAAACTCTGCATCCCAGGCAAAATAGGGTCTGCCGGACAGGTCAATGGCACAGAGCACCAGGGATTCATCCATAGGAAGGATGCAGCTTCCGTAGCGTTTTATGCCCTTTTTGTCACCGATTGCCTCTTTTAATGCTGTTCCCAGTACAATTCCGGTGTCCTCAATGGTGTGGTGGTCATCTACCTGCAGATCTCCCTTTACTTTTACGTTCAGGTCAAAAAGTCCGTGTCTGGTAAAGCCGTCCAGCATGTGGTCAAAAAATCCTACGCCTGTCTCAATATGAGAACATCCGGTTCCGTCCAGGCTGATCGTTAATTTAATTTGTGTTTCTTTTGTATTTCTTTCTACCGAAGCTTCTCTGGCCATTGTATGTCTCCTTCTGATTAGTTCTCTTCTTCCTCAAAACGTACTGCAATGGAGTTTGCATGTGCAGTCAGCTGTTCAGATGTTGCAAACTGGACAATATCCTTGTGGATGTCCCTCAGTGCAGCTTTGGAATAATAGACAATGCTGGATTTTTTGATAAAGTCATCTACAGAAAGGGCGGAGAAGAATTTGGCAGTTCCGTTGGTGGGAAGTACGTGGTTTGGTCCTGCAAAATAATCTCCCAGAGGTTCAGAGCTGTATTCTCCGATAAAAATAGCTCCTGCATTCTTAACCTTCATCATATCCTCAAAGGGGTTGGCTGTAACAATCTCCATATGTTCCGGTGCAATTTCATTGGCTGCCTCAATAGCCTCATCCATGTCCTCTGCAATCAGGATGTAGCCGAAATTATCCAGGGACTTCTGGATGATCTCTTTTCTGGAGAGAACTTCTACAAAGCCCTTTACTTCCTGGTCCACCTTATCTGCAAATTCCCGGCTGGTAGTGATCAGGATGGCGCAGGCCAGTTCGTCATGCTCAGCCTGGGAAAGAAGGTCTGCTGCCACATAGCGTGGGTTGGCAGTTTCATCGGCCAATACCAGGATCTCACTTGGACCTGCAATAGAGTCAATGCTTACATAGCCATATACTGCTTTCTTTGCCAAAGCTACGAAAATATTTCCAGGGCCTACAATTTTGTCTACCTTTGGAATGCTTTCTGTACCATAAGCCAGAGCTCCCACTGCCTGGGCTCCGCCTACCTTGTAGATCTCATCTGCTCCGGCCTCTCTTGCTGCTACCAGTGTGGAAGCACATACTTTGCCGTCCTTTCCCGGAGGGGTGGTCATTACAATATGGGGTACTCCTGCAACCTTGGCAGGCACAATATTCATAAGTACAGAGGAAGGATAAACTGCCTTTCCGCCTGGAACATAGACACCTACGCGGTTTAAGGGAGTTACCTTCTGTCCCAGCATGGTTCCGTTTGTGGTACTTGTAAACCAGCTGTTCTGGATCTGTTTTTCATGGTAGGTACGGATATTTACCAGTGCCTTGCGGATCACATCCAGCAGTGCAGGATCAATGGTGTCATAAGCTTCCTTGATCTCTTCTTCTGTAACGCGGATGGTGTCCTTATTGATTTCTACTTTGTCAAACTGCTTTGTATAGGCGAAAAGGGCTTCGTCCCCTTCACTTTTTACCTTTGCCAGAATTTCTGCTACTGCAGATTCAAATTTTCCGTAATTATTAGGGCTTCTTTTCAGCAGATTTCCCAGAATATCTCTGGTAGATTCTTTGGTTAATGTTACTTTACGCATTTTTATTTTCCTCCTGCAGGACTTTACGCAAGTCGTGGATCAGCTTGCGGATTCTCTCATTTTCCATTTTCATGCTTACCTGGTTTACTACCATTCTGGCTGACAGAGGGCATACCTCCTCCAGCACCTTCAGGCCGTTTTCCCTGAGGGTGCTTCCTGTCTCTACAATGTCTACGATCACTTCGGACAGGCCTACGATAGGTGCCAGCTCAATAGAACCATTTAATTTGATAATGTCTACCGTCTGGTGCTTCTTATTATAGAAGTAATCCTTGGCAATGTTTGGGTATTTGGTTGCCACACGGATCAGCTGGTTATTCTCCAGTACCTCTCTGGCGCTTTCCGGACCGCAGACACACATTCTGCATTTGCCAAAGCCCAGATCCATAACCTCATACAGCTTGCGGCCTTCCTCCAGAAGGGTATCCTTTCCCACAATTCCGATGTCAGCTGCACCGTACTCTACATAGGTAGGTACATCCGGACCCTTAGCCAGGAAAAATTTCATTTTCAGTTCTTCGTTTACAAAGATCAGCTTACGGGTATCCTTGTCCCGGATCTCCTCACAGGTAATTCCGGCTTTCTCAAGTACATCCATTGTTTTATTGGCAAGTCTGCCCTTTGTAAGGGCAAATGTCAGGTATCTCATTTATCTGGCCTCCTTTTTCAAGCGTAATGCCACGCTGTGTCCCTCTGTACGGAGCTTCTGGGCTTTTGCAATGGCTTCGGTCCGGTCTGCCGGTCCATATTGGATCACTGACCGTTTTTCTTCTTTTTCGGAAATGATCTTCTGGCTGGAAAGAGCCAGAAGCAGGTTGTCTACCTCAATGGCAAAGCCAATGGATGCGGCAGGTTTTCCAAAATGCTTCATCAGCCCGTTGTAACGTCCACCCTTGATCATAGGCTCTCCGGTTCCATAGGTATAGGCCTGGAAAATAATACCTGTATAATACTGATACTTGCTCAGCATGCCGAAATCAAAGGAAACATATTTTTCATATCCGTAAATCTTCAGAATTTCATAAATCTCACGGAGTCTGGCTACTGCCTCCAGAGCCCTTGCATTGTTGGTCAGCTTTCTGGCTTTATCCAGAACCTCTGTGGAACCAAACATCTGTGGGATCTCCACAAAAGCCTTCGCTATGCTTTCCTTTAATTTCTGTTCTTCTACAAACTCCTCCACACCAAAGGCATTTTTCTGGGAGATCAGGGAACGGAGACGTTCCTCGGCCTCTGCATTAAGCTCTGCCTCCTTCAGAAGGGATTTGAAATAATCCACCTGTCCCACACTGATCTGAAACTCAGTCAGACCTGCAGCCAGCAGGCACTCCACTGTCATTGCCAGAAGCTCTGCATCTGCATCTGCAGATTCATCACCAATACGCTCCACACCCATCTGGGTGGTTTCCTTTAATCTGCCTCTGTAGCTGGAATTATTAATAAAGGTATTGCCTGTATAGCACAAGCTTACCGGCTCCTGGTCCGGTGAAAAGTAAGTGGCACAGGCTCTGGATACGGAAGGGGTAAAGTCCGGTCTCAGCACCAGGGTATTGCCCTCCCTGTCAAAAAATTTATACAGCTCTCTGGATGGAATAGTTCCCACCTCCCGGCTGAAAACCTCAAAATATTCAAAGGTAGGTGTCTCTATATCTTCGTAGCCATACTGATGGAAAACACGGTGGATCCTCTCCTGTACCTTCCTCTTCTGGCTGCATTCGCCATTGTAAATATCCCTTACACCCTCTGGTGTATGAAAAATACGCTCCATTGCGTGGTCCTCCTTGTCTTCCATTCTACTTTAGTATGCTACCATGTTACTACGATGATGCATAAACTAGATAAGATTATACTGGTTTATTCTGAAAATGTCAATCCTGTATTTTGTTATTACTATTTTCTATATTATTATTTTCTTATGGTCAGTCAGTCTGTTACTGTTCACTCCGTTCACAGTAACGTCAATCAGTCTCTGTGATCCAGATCTTTCTGCAGGCCCTCCAGATAGGGAACCAGAAATCCCCCTCTTTTTTCCAGATAATATTCCGGGGATAATTCTTCTCTGCGGAAGCTTTTCCTGCCCCCATCCTCCATCCTCTGCCAGAAAACCATCAGATCCCGCAGGGGCAGATAATAGAAAAGATTTTCATGACTGAAAAAGATAAGAAAAAAGGCCACCCCTCCCTGCTTCTCAAAGCTCTCCATGAACTCTACCTGATGAGAATGGATATTTGCCAGCGGAAAGGTATCCGTACAGCATTCCTTGGCATCAAAGCAGACAGGGATTCCCTGTACTGCTCCAATATAATCCACGGTACTGCGCTGTTCAAAATATGCCAGGGTGATGTGCCTGTTTTCCTTGTCCATGCGGACAGGGGTAATGGGAGTAGGGATTTTCTGGATCAGTGCCAGTCCCTTTTCCCTGTATTGTTCATTTGTCCGGTTTACCAGCTCCTCCAAAGTAGAGCCGCGCAAGCCTCTGCTGTTCCAGGTTGCCAATGGTTTTTCCTCGTGATCTTATGTATTTTTTTCTGCAGGTTTCCCAAGAACCTTCAGGGAAGGATAATAACGGAAAAATGCCTTTCCCACAAGTTCATCCCAGGTTACATAGTTGCTGGTTTTCCAGAGCCGAGAATCCTTGGAATGATTCCGGTTGTCCCCCAGGACAAAATAGCTGTTCTCCGGTACCTGATATGGTCCGAAATCTCCCTTGGGTGTTTCCGGTACAAAGCTGTCATCCAGCGGTGTCCGGGAATCGTTAATATATACCTTTCCATCCAGGATCTGTACCTTTTCCCCGGGCAGACCGATCACCCTCTTGATGTAAAGCTTGCTCTCATCATCGGGATACTTAAAGATCACGATGTCAAATCTTTCCGGATCCCTGAATTTCTTTGTATAGTTATGTCCAAAGAAATCTATATTGATACCATAGGCCAGGCGGAAGCCAAAGATCCTGTCACCGGTCATAATGGTTTTCTCCATAGAAGGTGATGGAATTTTGGCATTGATCAGAACTACATTATTGACCACAGTTACGATCACCACTACTAGGATGATCATCCTGGCATACTCCCACACTAATTTCCAGATTTTCATAATAGCTCCCCTCTAAATGCTCCTCATTTAATATGTTTTCAAACAGCTGTGGTACTTTTGCCAAAAAGGTTTGTCCTGTCTGTGGTATTTCCAGCTTGTATGCATGGAGCAGCTGATTTCTGACTCCAAATTTTGTGTAAGCTCTGTTAAAATCTCTGTCCCCGTATTTGGCATCTCCCAAAAGGGGATGTCCGATACTTCCCAGGTGGGCACGGATTTGATGAGTTCTTCCTGTGATCAGTTCTACTTCCAGCAGGGTTACCCGTCCGTTACTCCCCAAAGGACGGTACCCTGTCTCTATAGGCAGAGAATCCTCAAACTGTTTTTCTGACACTGTCACTTTATTTGTTTTTTTGTTTTTATGCAGATAGCCTTTAATATGTTCCCCTTTTTCAAGTCTGCCCTTTACCAGGCAGAGATAATATTTATGGAGACTTCTGTCATGAAAAATCCCGGAAAGAAACTGAAGACCTGCCAGGCTTTTGCCGGCGCACACCAGCCCACTGGTATTGCGGTCCAGCCTGTTGCACACAGATGGGCGGAAGGTCTTTAACTGTTCCTCAGTAAGCTCTCCCTTTTTCAGCAGATAGCCGGTCACATATTCTACCAGTGAAGGCTGTCCGTCATCTGCAGGCTGGGACAGCATACCTGCAGGTTTGTTGATGATAATAATGTCCTTGTCCTCATATACTACATCCAGATGGCAATAGGCCCTGGGCACCTGGGTATTCCCTGCAAATTTCTCAAAGGTTTCATCACTGAGAAAAAATTTAACAGTATCCCCCTCCAGAAGCTTTTCATTTCCGGTAGCCTTTTTGCCGTTCAGGGTGATATTTTTCTTACGGAGCATTTTGTAAAAAAAGCTTTTGGGTGCTTCCTTCAGCACCTTTGCCAGATATTTGTCAAAGCGCTGTCCGGCTTCGTTTTCCTTTATAATTAATTCTTTCATATATAATAACTTTCTTCTTATACAATTATAATCAATTCTATTATGCTGAATTATATGATGGAAGATCTTCCTGTTTCTGTTTTTTACAGACAAAGTGCAAGGATGGTCTGTCGGATCAGTTCATTTCTGGAAAGCTCAGGATATTTCTCATCCGGAGTAAATTTGATTCCCTCTTCCAGGGTATCCTTATGTGCATTCATAGAATCCAGTCTTTCCAAAAAAGGTCTGAAATCTGTGAAAATCTTTACCGTAGCCTTGTATCCGTTTTTACGAACCACCTTCTGACAATTTTCCTCCATATAGGATGCATGGATCTTTGGGTCACTGCTGTAGGCAACTACTGTATTTCCGCAGACTGCCAGTGCATCAATATAGGCACTTTTTTCATAAAAGGTCATATACATCTCATAGGCCATGTCCAGCTCTCCCTGGTGTTCCCGGATCTGTTCATAAAGCGTTCTGTCCATAGGTCTGCATTTCAGGATCATAATCAGCCCTACCAGAGATTTACAGGCAGGGAGACATCCCACTACCGTAACCACTGTCCAGATGGTCATTCTGGTTTTGAAATAGATCCATGATGTAAAAAAGATAAAAAGAGGTACAGCAAAAAGAATAGCTGTAATGATCAGCTTTCGCTTCTTTTCACTTTGAAAATATCCGAAATCTCCTTTTTTCACTTTTTTTTCTGAGGTATTCTGTCTGCCTTTTGTATTTTGAGTCATCTCCTGCCTCCCCTGTTTTTCTTTTTTTCTGCAGTGTTCTTTCTAGTGTTGGTTTGTGTTCTGACATTGGCTTGTTTCCCACCGCTTCTGTTCTTTCTGTCTGCAGTCTTGGTTTTTCCGGAAGATCTGCGGTTTTTATCAGAACGGCTTTCGGAAGATGTATTTTTACTATGTTCACGGATGGGACGTATCAGACATTTCGGTCCGTAGCCTACCAGATCCATTCTGCCTGCTATTTTCAATCCTTCCAGCACCAGTTCCCTGTTCTCAGGATTTTTGTACTGCATGAGAGCCCTCTGTATGGCTTTCTCATGAGGATTTCTGGGTACATAAACCTTCTCCCCTGTGAGAGGATGGATCCCTGTGTAATACATACAGGTAGAAAGGGTGGATGGGGTTGGATAAAAATCCTGTACCTGCTCCGGTGTAAATCCCAGATCTCTCACATATTCTGCCAGCTTCACAGCTTCCTTCATGGTACAGCCCGGGTGGGAAGACATAAAATAGGGAACTGCGTACTGCTGTTTTCCGGTCTTTTTATTGGCTGCATTATATTCATGAAGAAATTTCTCATAGACGCTGTGGCTGGGCTTTCCCATATATTTCAGCACCTGGTCGGAAACATGTTCCGGTGCCACTCTCAGCTGGCCGCTTACATGATGCTCTACCAGCTCTCTCAGGAAGGTCTTATCCCTGTCTGCCACTACATAATCAAAACGTACTCCAGAACGGATAAATACTTTCTTTACTCCGGAAAGCTTTCGCAGCTTACGGAGAAGTGAAACATAATCCGAATGATCCACGGTAAGGTTTTTGCAGGGTTCAGGGAAAAGACACTGTTTATTTTTGCACACGCCCTTTGTCAGCTGTTTCTGGCAGGAGGTCTGGCGAAAATCTGCAGTAGGACCTCCCACATCATGGATATATCCCTTAAATTCCGGATCCTTTGTCATTCTCTCGGCTTCCCGGATCAGTGACTCATGGCTTCGGGTCTGGAGAATCCGTCCCTGATGAAAGGTAAGAGCACAGAAATTACAGCCTCCGAAGCATCCTCTGTTGCTTGTCAGGCTGAATTTAATCTCCTCCAGAGCAGGAATACCGCCCAGTTTTTCATACATAGGATGAATCCGCTCTGTGTAGGGAAGGGCATATACATCATCCATCTCTGTCTGGGTCAGAGGCTTTGCCGGAGGATTCTGCACAATATAGCCTCTGCTTCCATAAAATTCTGCCAGTGGTCTGGCTGTGAAAGGATCTGTATTTTCATACTGGACAGCAAAACTTTCTGCATAGATTTTCTTATCCTCCTTTACTTCATCAAAGGAAGGAAGCAGAATAGGTTCATACACTCTGTCCAGATCCTTGCATTTAAACACAGTTCCTGGAATATAGGTAATCTCCTCTACAGGAATTCCGCTTTCCAGGGAATCTGCGATCTCCACAATAGAGTGCTCTCCCATTCCATAGGAAATCAGATCAGCACCTGAATCCAGAAGTACGCTGTGTTTAACCTTGTTTTCCCAGTAATCATAGTGGGCAAGCCTGCGCAGGCTTGCTTCAATACCGCCCAGGATAATGGGCGTTTTTTTGTAGGTCTGACGGATCAGATTGCTGTAAACGATCACAGCACGATCCGGTCTCAGCCCCATCTTACCTCCAGGTGAGTAAGAATCCTTCTGTCTGTGCTTTTTGGATACCGTATAATGGTTCACCATGGAATCCATATTTCCGGCAGAAACCAGAAATCCCAGCCTGGGTTCCCCAAAAACCTGGATACTTTCCTTTTTTCTCCAGTCCGGCTGACTGATGATCCCTACCTTATATCCCCTGCTTTCCAATAGCCGGCTGATAATTGCCGTACCGAAAGAAGGATGGTCCACGTAGGCATCCCCTGTCACATAGACAAAGTCTGCCTGTTCCCATCCTCTCTCTTTCATTTCTTTCCTTGTTACGGGTAAAAAATCCTGCATTTATATTTCCTCGTATGTATACTTATGATTTTATCTGATCTGCCCTGAGAACGGTTTATACATGATGATAAACTGCCTGTGCCCTGTAACCCTCAGAAATAATATCCAGCTGCCTATGGAAACGCTCCAGCTGTTGCAGATCCTTGGTACGGAACACTCGCAGGAACTCATCCTGAATCTTCATGATTTCCCGCTTATTAGCAATCTTATACAAGTTCTCAATATTGATCAGAATATCCTTCACCAGATTGGACTGTAGCTGAGATGAATTCTGGGCATCCATAATCTCATTACGCACAGAAGACATCTCCCGGTCCAGGGCGTTGATAGCATCTGCAGCCTTGCTCAGACGCTCTGCCACATGCTCCGGCATATCCCCTTTATATTTATATTGCAGGGAATGCTCAATGGTAGCCCAGAAATTCATAGCCATTGTACGGATCTGAATCTCAGCCTGTAGCTTCTTTGGACCCTTTACCGTATCAACGGTATAATAAATGATCAGATGATAGCTCCGGTATCCACTCTGTTTAATATGCTTCAGATAATTCTTCTCACTCTTTATGGTCATATCGCTGCGCTTCTGGATCAGAGAGGCTACTGTCTCAATATCCTCCTCAAACTGACAGATAATACGCACACCGGCAATATCCTCAACTTCCTCTTCCATGCGTTCCATAGGAATCTGCTTACGCTGCATTTTCTCCAGAATACTGCTGACACTCTTCACCCTGCCCTCAACCTGCTCAATGGGACAGTAGATATCATTTTCCTTGCATTCATCAATAATATGGTTAAATTTCACTTCCAGCTCTCTCACAGCCAGCTCATAAGGGCATAAAATGCTTCTCCATAACTGTATTTCCATCTTAAATCGCTCCTTGCATTTCATACATTTTTTTATTATAACATAGAATTTCAAAAATATCTTCTGAATCTGAATAGTTTATAATTTTTTTCGAAAAGCCTTTGGTACCAGGTGGGGCATTCTGATATATACTATGCAGATTCATGCTAGGATAGAACTATATTTGTTATTTTAACGGACGCAGGAGAAACATAGGGTGGGGGACTCGGTTTCCGGACGCTAAGTGATACTAGGTTTGGGAAAATCAGCTAAATACGTTCAAAATTGGGCCAAACTCGCTTCGCTCAGACAGTGTCCCAATTTTGAACAACGCCGATTTCCCCGAACCAAGTATCACTAAGCAGTTACTGTTCACTCCGTGCCCAGTAACACGCTTCGCGATGCACAGAATTTATGCTAATCGCATAAATTCGCGCGGTATGTCTCGGGTTTTCTGTGACCTTCGCTCACAAAAAACACCTCGCGGGATATTACCAGTGAACAGTAACACTAAGCATCCTCCAAAATCGTCCCCCACCCTATGTTTCTCCTGCTGGCACTTCAAGACGGGAACTGGAAATGTGTGTTTATAGTATTCTCTAATTATTGGCACAGTGCATTTATATTTGCTACTGGCATATTATGCTTCATTGTTTGCACAGCATGAACCTCAGAAACTCTTCTGGCGATTTTTGGAGGGAGCGTAGTAACTCTTAGTTTCGGGAAATACGCGTTATGAGCAAATTGCCGCACTGTTTGAGCGTCAGCGAGTTTGCGCAATTTGCGAATGGTTTTAGCGGATTTTCCGGGACTTAGAGTTACTTGCTCCCGGAAACTGAGCCAGAAGAGTTTCTGCGGTTCATGCGTCCCCATACCCGCAAAAAAGCACCCTGCCATCACCAACATGTGACAGCAGGATGCCCCTTACAATCAGTCTTTCAGTGCCTCCAGCACCTTTATCAGATAGTTCCATACTCTCCGTGTAGAAGAAATACCCAGCTTCTCCTCAGAAGTATGAATATCAATAATATCCGGTCCCAGGGATACACAGTCCAGTCCTTCCATCTTTTTATAGAAGAGTCCGCACTCCAGCCCTGCATGGATTGCCACCACCTTCGGCTTCTCCCCATACATCTGCTTATAAACCTCTACCATTTTATCGCGGAGAGGAGAATCCTTACGGTACTCCCATGCAGGATATGCACCCTTGATCTCATATTCTCCACCCAGAAATTCTGTCAGATATTCCAGTTTATCAGAAAGATTCTTTCCGGCAGCCTCCACAGAACTGCGGATACTGGAGCTTGCAGTTACTTCATCTTCAGAAGTAACTAAAATTCCTATATTAGAGGAAGTCTCCACCAGTCCGGAGATGGTTCCGCTCATCTTCTGAATACCAAAAGGAACATTCATCAGATAGAATACAACCTTTTCCCTGCTGGTGGGATGAAGAACTCTTGCCTCCTGTGCTCCTTCATCTGTAAGGAGTACTGTAATTCCTTCATCTGTTCCGGTATATTCTTCACGCCATGCTTTTTGGAGCTCTGCAGCAAAGGCCTTTACATTCTCCAGTTCCTCAGCTTCGATCAGAAGCTTTGCTTCCGCTTCTCTTGTAATGGCATTATCCTTCTGTCCTCCCTGTACGGAGATCAGTTCATAATCTGTTGTTTTTCTCAGGCTATAGAGGAAAGTTCCCAGTAATTTATTGGCATTGGCACGGTTTTTGTCAATTTCTGCACCTGAGTGCCCGCCCATAAGTCCGGTAATTTTCACTGCAATTTTCTCACCCTTGGCATCAACTCTGGCAACCGGAAGGTGACTGATCCCGGACATTCCGCCTGCGCAGCTGATCCACAGACTTCCCTCAGCTTCAGAATCCAGATTAATGAATCTGCGGCCTTTCAGCACACTACAGTCAAATCCCACTGCTCCCAGCAGGCCGATTTCTTCATCTACAGTGATAAATACTTCCAGAGGCGGATGGGCAATAGTATCACTGTCCAGAATTGCCAGTCCATATGCCACAGCAACACCGTCATCTCCACCCAGGGTAGTTCCGTTTGCAGAGATATAATCGCCCTCTACAGAAAGCTTAAGGGCATCCTTTGTAAAGTCATGGACTACATCCGGACGTTTTTCACAGACCATATCCATATGACCCTGGAGAATTACAGTAGGAGCATTCTCATATCCCGGGGTTCCGGGTTTGTAGATCACCACATTATTCATTTCATCCTGGATATACTTCAGTCCACGATCCTTTGCGAACTGTACCAGATAATCACTGATCTGTTTTGTGTTCCCTGAGCCATGGGGAATCTTGCAGATTTCTTCAAAATAATGAAATACGTTTTTAGGCTCACAGTTTTCTAATATTGCCATAATATTACCTCCAAATTTTCCTGATGTGAATTTTTTATTATTGTACAGCATATGTTTTACAAAAAAAGGTTTGCTTATGAGATCAATTCTACTTACCGCCGGAACCGGGCTCCTCCTTGTGTTTCTACTGCTTCATCCCGGAGAGGGGCTGGCTTCTGCCAGAGCAGGAATGACTTTGTGGCTGAACACTCTGCTTCCTACCCTTCTTCCCTTTATGATTCTGACAGGTGTACTGATCCATACAAAGGGAATCGAAAAAATCCTATCACCTCTGAAACCTGTATTCCGTTTCTTCCTGGGAACAGATGTCTACGGTGGCTATGTTTTTATCCTTGGAATGGTCTGCGGTTATCCAATGGCTGCCAAGCTTGCTTCTGATCTGTATGAGACCGGCAGGATCAGCAGAATAGAGGCACTCTATCTTACAACTTTTTGCAGTAGTGCAAGTCCTGTATTTATCATCACCTATCTGGGACATTTATGCCTGAATAACAGGATTCCTGTTCCTGTACTTTTTTTCATTTTGTTTTCCGGGAATATGGCAGCTATGGTTATTTTTCGGTTTGCAGTTTTCCGGAATCATAAAATTTTTCCTTCCAATGTCACAAAAAAAGCCAAGCCAGACACCTGTTATGAAAAAAAAGAGACATCCGAAGCCGACTCACCGGGAGTCATTCTTGATGTCTCTATTATGAACGGATTTGAAACAATTACCCGCCTGGGCGGTTATATTCTTCTGTTTTCTATTCTCACAGGATGTATCCGATATTACAGACCTTTTCCGGCCCTGATCCAATACATACTTCTGGGAATTACGGAAATCACCACAGGCCTCTCTCTGTTTGCTTCCGCTGATATCCCCTGGACTTTACGCTGTGTCCTGTCTGTCACAGCCACAGGTTTTGGCGGACTGTGCATTCTGGCTCAGACCAGAAGCATTCTCCATAAGGATCTGAGTCTGATCCCTTACCTTTCAGCAAAATGTATCAGTGGATTGCTTTCCGGAATTCTTATGCTTTGCTATCTGAATTAGTTCTCTCCCAAATCGTCTAACAGAACGTCATCATCCTTGTCATTATCATCATGATAAGAACCTGTGATTGCTGCTGCCTGTGCGGTCTGCGGTGCCAGCTCCTGACGGTTGTGGTTTACAACTTCCAGACAGCTCTGCAGAGCATCGATAAAGGATTTATATTTTGCACCGGCATCCTCAAGTGTTGTGTTGAGTACGCTGCCGATATTTGCCATCATATCATCTGTATAAGTGATCGCACTGAGACGAATGCTGTTTGCATCCTGTGTAGCAGAATCCAGAATCTCCTGAGCCTGTTTGTTAGCTGCATTGATGGTATCATTTGCCTGGGCATATGCTTTCTGCATGATCTCATGCTGTGTTACAAGCTCCTGAGCCTTTGCCTGGGCATCTGCAATCAGTGCATCTGCTTTGCTCTGTGCGTCTTCAAGAATGGCATCCTTGTTATTGATGATCTTCTGATAACGTTTGATCTCATCAGGTGTTTTCAGGCGGAGTTCTCTCAAAAGCTCCTCAATTTCTTCTTTATTTACTACGATCTTGGTAGTGGATAATGGCTGGAATTTACAGCTGTCCACATATTCCTCGATCTCACCGATAATCTGTTCAATTCTGCTGCTCATTGTACTCTCTCCTTATTTTCTCTATTTGTCTGCAAGAAGCTTCTTCTTGACTGCATCCGTTATTTCCTTAGGTGCAAATTTACTCAGATCGCCATTAAAATATGCCACTTCTTTCATAATAGTAGAACTTAAATATGCATATTCCAGGCTGGTAGTCAGAAACACTGTGTCAACATCCGGAGCAAGTACACGATTGGTCTGAGCCATCTGAAGTTCATATTCAAAATCAGTTACCGCCCGAAGCCCACGGATGATCACCTGAGCATGGTTTTCTCTGGCGAAATTAACAGAAAGACCCTCAAATGCTTTTATTTCAACATTAGGGATATCTTTTGTCGCCTTTTCTAATATATTAACACGTTCTTCCACAGAAAACAACGGACTTTTTGAAGAATTATGCAAAACGCCCACGATTACTCTGTCAAAAGAGAGGGCTGCACGCTGGATTACATCCAGATGGCCGTAGGTGGCCGGATCAAAGCTGCCCGGATATACTGCTGTCTTCATGTATTTTACACTCACTTTCCTCCGCACAGAATGTATGAAAACCATACATCCTCCGGAGCATATTTACACACGCTCCAGAAATACATGCTTGTTTGTTTTATATTCTTTGGAACGAAGCTGCCTGTATCCAAGAGATTCCAGATAAGCAAAATCTGTGTGCAGATCTGCTTCCACAATAATCAGTGTATTCTCATCCGCAACAGTACTGTCACGCAGATATTCAAGTACCTGACGCTCAAGCTCCTGATTATAAGGGGGATCCATGAAAATAATATCAAAAGCGCCCTTACCCTCAAGAGAACGAAGTGCCTGCAGCACGTCCATGTTCAGCAGTTTACCATTTTCAGCAAGTTTTGTAAATGAAAGATTTTCCCTGATGCAGGAACAGGCTTTGGGATTTTTCTCCACAAACACTGCATAAGAGGATCCCCGGCTCAATGCCTCAATGCCTATTCCTCCGCTTCCGGAAAATAAATCCAGAAACCGGCAGTCCAAAAGCTGGGGCTGTAAAATATTAAATAAGGTTTCCTTGATCCGGTCTGTGGTTGGTCTGGTATCCATTCCCGGAACTGTTTTTAAATTTAATCTTCTGGCTTTCCCTGCGATCACTCTCATTTCAGATTTAGTCTCCAATCCAGGTCTCCACGGGCAAGTCCTAAAATAAGAAGCTCTGCTGTAGCAATGTTGGTAGCTACAGGAATATTATACTGGTCGCATCTTTTGACGATACTCATAATGTCCGGTTCTTTGGGGTCAATCATTACAGGATTGTAGAACAGGATTACCATGTCCAGATCCTGTCTTTCTACCATTTCCATAAACTGTTTATCTCCACCTATGCTGCCGGCTAGGAATTTATGCACATGAAGGCTTGTCGCTTCTTCAATTCTTCGACCAGTGGTACCAGTTGCATAGACTTCATGTTTGGCAAGTATATTCTTATACGCAATGCAAAAATCTTCGATCAGTACTTTTTTGCTGTTATGTGCGATTATACCTAAGTTCATAGTCTCTCCTCTCCGTTTCTTTTATTAATTTCTACATGCATTATAACAAATTACTAAATAGAGTTCAATTAAAACTTCAAAAATATACAAAATTCATGATTTATTAATAAATCAACGATTTTTATAGAGTTTTCCATAGAATTCCACCATATACGAAAACTTCCAGAGTATTATTTCTCCGTCGTCATATACTAACATCGTAACACTAAACAAGCAATAACAACCAAGGAGGAAATGAATATGTCAAACACAAAATCTTCTAACCAGGCAGCTGTACCGGAAGCAAAGGGTGCATTAGACCGTTTCAAATTCGAGGTTGCAAACGAACTGGGTGTACCGCTTACTGATGGCTACAACGGAAACCTCACTTCCAAACAGAACGGCAGTGTTGGCGGATATATGGTGAAGAAAATAGTATCAGAACAACCAGCAATCCCAACACAGAGGCTGTACATCCGGCTTTCATGCCAGGGGAGAAATATTTTAATTCTATCTGATGCTGTCCTTTGCTGATCCTTGCACCCAGAAACATTCTGTTGGCTTTATTTGTCTCCTGTTTTTTGCCATCTACATACAAAGTCCAGCCATTGCTGTAGGGAATAGAAAATACTACTTCTTTATCTTCCTTCAGATTTATACTGCAGGTAATATTTCCTCCATCCACCTTTAGATCTTTCGGTGAATCTTCGCTTCTTTCTTGAGACAGTTCTGTAATCCCATCCATTGCCTGAGTGTAAATATCTATATTGTCTATCTTATATTTGCCTGGGACTGTGAACTCAAGAGTAATCTCATTTAAGGCATCTTCATTATATAGAAGATTTGCTCCATAATTGCTTCTTCCGCTGCCAAAGTTGTTTTTGGAAGAAAGTAATTGCAGTTTCTGTTCTTCTGTTTCACCATTATGAGCATAGTATATCTCTATTTGTCCTGTGGTTATATCTTTTTGTTCCAGGATTGTTCTGTATTTTTCATTAATCCCCCGGTATTTAAGGTTAGAAAAAGCAACGTATGTTTCACAGTTTTTCTTTCCCTTAAAGGTGAGTACACATTTTGCATTTTTGCCGGCCTCAATTACCCCATTTTCCCAGGTCATATTCTGCATATCTTTTATTTCGTAATCAAGTTTATTTACATGGAGCTTTAATTTCTCTGGGTTCATTCCCTTTGCATCATTTTCCTCCAGTACACATCCCTGAAGCATGGCTTCCTGCCGTTCCACAGGATTCATTCGTTCGTATTGTGTAACAGGAATATAACTGTCATAGGTATATACAAGGGGCAGGGAATTTTCATCCTTATAAATATATCTATCTTTCCTGCCTGTTATTTTCATTTCTTTCCTGAAATGATAGGGTGCAATCCCTTCCTTTGATACATAATATTTGACAGAAAATAATTTTAACAGCCAGCTTCTGCCATTTAAATTGTAAACGGCCTGATCCATGAAATTGCTCATATAGATTTCATCAAAAAAATTGCCTAAATCTTCCGGGGCAATAGAAAACTGATATTTTCCCCCATTCAGGTCATTTAAACAGGAGGTGTTGCTGATCATACCCATGTATTTCTGGTCAAAGCGAACCAAGGAACTATCTTCCAGAGATTTCAGGGCTTTTTCTACATTGGTATGGCATTTGGGATATGCCCGCCCTTTATTCACATAAGTAGAAATCACTGATTGGTCTTTAAATCTGTCACGTCCGTTTTCTGCGTAATAAAACCAGATATTACTTCCCACGCTTAAAACAATAAAACACATAGAAAACGCAGCCAAATACCAGCGGTTCTTAGTTAGAAGCTGATATCCTCCGATAAAAGTCAATCCAAGGAGCAGCAGAAGTAATCCGGCTGCCACATTATTGTTCTGATTAACAGTTGGATTAAAAATTAAAAATGCCGCATATATCAGGATGATTGCAACAATCAGCAGTTTTTTCTTTACAGACAGATGAAAGAATTCAGGAAACATTTTTACAAAAATATAGGCCAAAAGCATGGGAACTGCCCATGTCCATCTGTTTGTAGTATATGAGAAACCATTCATGATCCTGCCAAATATTGGAAAACATACCATAACTGTAAGTAATATCACACCCAGTTTAAGACTGAGATATTTCTTTCTCTGCATAAATAATACGATCAACGCAATCACACATATAGAAGCAACACCTATGTAAGAAAAGCGGGTCTTATTATTTCTTCCGATCAAAGAAGCCAGGAGCATCTGATAAAAGCGTTTGCTGTAGAGAATAGGCATATATCTTTCTGCTGTCATTCTGGAGTTCGTAAACATTGTTTTCAGCATAGGAAACAGAATCACTCCAGAAATCATCAGGGACAGAACTGTATAGACAAAAAATCTTCCAAAGACAGGTGTAAATTCCTTTAACCGAAAGCCTTTGAATTTGGTGAAATATCGAAATACTGCATAGATAACTGTAAAAATCCCAAGCATATAAAAGAAATAGAAGTTACTTACTCCTGCCAGAGTCAGAGCTCCAATATAGGTCCATGGCTTTTTTCCATCAAATATTTTGTCCGCTCCAAGCATGATCAATGGTAAATAGATACAGGGATTTATAAAATACGGATGATCCAGTCCTGTCACAATCATCCACTGGGAATAGACATAAATCAGGCTTCCCAATAAAACCGGGATTTTTTCGTTTTTATTATAAAAGCAATACCATGAGAATGTAATTCCTGCCAGATAATATCTGAAGAAGCATAGAAAATCATACAAGTATTCCGTATATCTTACAGGAACAAAGGCAGCACATAGATTTAGCGGATCTCCTATTACATAATAATGTAAGGTTGTCACAATATCTGAGCCAAATCCAATATGCAGATCCCATGTAGGAATTCTTAATCTGTGATGGATCAAAAGTTCTTTTATAATCTGGCGTAAATATTTTCCCCAGTATTCCAGCGTAATATAATGCTGTCGCAGACCATCTCCGTCACGCACAAAAGATTTTCCGTTCTTCCAGAATATGAACAGAATGATCATAAAAATTCCTGTCATTGCCGCAGAGTAAGCTATATAGTATGAACTTTTTCTTTTTAGTTTTTCCACTGAATTCTCCTTTGTTCATGTTCTTTTCCAACGTTAATTCGTTTTTATATCTTACTCTTGCAGTATTACATTGTCAATCAATATAAAAAATTTCTGGTATATTCGTAGCTTATCAAGTACAGTATCTGAACCCCTTGTCTGTCAGAATACGTGCAAAAATCAGTCCCAGCGGCAGTGCGGCAATAATAAGGATTGCAGATGCAAACCAGGATGCAGCTGCTGATAACGACATGATTCCAAGATTGTAAAATCCTCTGTACAAATACAGACCCGGAACCATGATGACGATTGACGGAACTGTTACAGATATCCTGGGATATCCAACTCTATTCTTCAGCAGAGATGCCAGAAGTCCCGCAGTAAGTGCACCAATAAATGCGGCTGCTGCAGGCGGGATATTTGCAAGATCCACCAGTTCCAGTCTTAGGGTATTGGCCACTGCTCCTATCTCGGCTGCTGCAACTGCCAGATGCACCGGGCTGTTAAACATAATGGAGAATCCAAATACTCCGCAAAAGCTGGCAAGGATCCGGAATAAGATCCACTGTTCTGTAGATAATGACAGTTTCATAAAATCTACTGGTTTCAGATGCAGGATCAGGGCCATGATCCACGCTGACATAGTTGCTACCAGAATGACGATCAAAGCATACATCAGACGTTCCATTCCGGAACGCATATCCAGTTTGGCAAGGTCAATACCACTGGTAATGAATGGAAATCCCGGTATGATGAACAGCATGGCACAGATATATCCGGCCTCATGCTGAACAGAAATCCCAAACAGTATTTCTCCAAGTTTGAGCATACCTGCATATGCAAAACACGCCAGGGATACCGAGGATACAATACATAAGAATAATGTAAAATGATGTTTTGTCAGTTTACAGCGCAGGTAGTTTCCGATCCCTGCACCCACAAATGCACAGAACATCTCGATGGGACCGCCTCCCAGCAGAAAGGTAAATCCACAGCATGCGATTGCTGCTGCAAGTCCCAATGCAGGCGGGGAATAGAGACCATGTGTTTTTTCAATATTATCAAGGAAAGTATGCAGTTGTTCTCCTGACATTTGTTTTCCTTCTGTTTCAAAGTTCCGGATAAAGTGTTCCAAACGGTTTAACTTTAAGGTATTTACTCCGGTATTGGTCAGGCACAGTGACTGGGTAAAGCCTTCTTCTCCGTCATAGCATGTATATTCAATAGACATCAGACCAATATCTGCTGTACATGTAATGCCAAGTGCTTCTGCTAATGCGTTCATGGAACTTCTTACTCTCCAGGCACCGGTACCACATGAGAGAAACATAATCCCCACACGTCCGATAATAGATGCTTTCTCTGCAATACTGGCATCTGAAACAGGTATATTTTCTCCATTTTCATCCGTGTATTCATGCCAGGCAACATCCATATGATTTTTTTTGATCACTTCCTGCGGCATTTTACTCACTTCCTTATTTTTAGAGCAGCAGACTGTCATTTCCTGCTTTTTCCATCATTTTTTCTCTGCATGCCAGTACGATTCCGTCAATCTCGTCTAAATGCTGCAGCATTTTTTTCTCAAATTCATGGATAGGAAGAAGAATTCCAATTTCATCATAGGGTTTATCCGGATTCTCTTTCTTCAGACCTGTTTCCTGTCCGTAGTATACCATGGCTCTTGGGGCTTCTTCCTGAATCTTCTGGAAAGCATCCCATACAACGGCATATGCCTGTGCTTCTGTCAGACCCAGTTTACAGGTATCGGGAAGTGCATAAAGAGCCAGGACACCACGTTTACGGTTATCTTTTTCTTCTGTAATGTTCAGACCTTCTGTATAGGTACGGACAAGATCATAACCATCTGCAAGATACAGCGCAGATCTGGGGGCACATTCATGATGTTCATATGTTTCCTTGAATTTTGCATATTCTCTGGCTGAAACCTTTTCCCCGGGAAGAAGTTCTCCGGCTGCATCTGTAAGGAGCACCGGGTTCTCTCCTGCTTTTCCGTGGAATTTCTTCGGGATCAGATAAGCCTCCCTTAACAGGTCAAACATACTTCTGCCGCATAATTCCAACAGCAGTGCACTGATATCACCGTTCTGGTACGCATGAAACAATACCTGCAGGAAATGATCTCTGTCATTATCTGTCAGACGATGGTCGTCATCTATGTGGTCATAAAAAACTCCGCTTAATCGTCCGGATGCTTCCGGCGAAGCCAAAATTTTAGAAAAAATTGTTTCTACTGCTTCTTCTCTTGGCAAAACTGTACTCATAATTAACTTCCCCTTTCCAATCGTGTCAGATTCTTTTTTCGGTTTTCATTATAGTCTTGCTTTTAGTAATGTCAACATAAAAAGAGGGAATTTTCTGATATCAATTTTACATAGATGCAAGCTAAAAATTATATAAAAAATAAGTGTGTGATTTTGATGGCAAAAAGACATTCCATCCTTCTGACAGGACAAAATGTCTTTTCTGTAACTTTTTGTATTTTCTTTATTAATTAAAAATTAAAAATCAACCTCTGTTCCATAATAAGTGCATGTAAGAAGTTTCTCCATATTTGCAGGATCAATTGCCCTTGGGTTAGAACCTGTGCATGCATCACCAACTGCAAGTTCTGCAATTTTGGCAACTTTTTCTTTAAATTCTTCTTCCTGGATTCCAAAGTCTTTCAGTGTTTTTGGAATATTCAATCTTACATTAAACTCGTCAATCTTCTCGCAGAGACTATTGATCAGAGCCTGCTGGCAGGTTCCTTCCAGTCCCATTCTTCTTGCAATCTCAGCATAACGTTCTGCTGCTGCAGGATTTTTTGCATTGTATCTGATCACATAAGGAAGATAAATTGCATTTGCACATCCATGGGGAATATGTCCAGTGGAGAATGCTGCACCTGTCTTATGTGCCATAGAATGAACAATACCAAGTAGAGCATTGGAAAATGCCATTCCTGCCAGACACTGTGCATAGTGCATCTGCTCACGTGCTGCCATGTTCTTATTATAAGATGCCGGCAGATATGCCAGAACCATCTCAATGGCCTGCAGTGCAAGCGGATCTGTATATGGACAGTGGAGTGTAGAAACATATGCTTCAATTGCATGTGTTAATGCATCCATACCTGTATATGCTACCTGTTTTACCGGAAGTCCCTCAACCAGTTCCGGATCAACAATTGCTACGTCCGGAGTGATATTAAAATCTGCCAGAGGATATTTAATTCCTGTATTATAGTCTGTGATTACTGAAAAAGCTGTAACTTCTGTAGCTGTTCCTGATGTAGACGGAATTGCTGCAAATTTTGCTTTCTGTCGTAATTCAGGAAAACCAAATGGTGTGATAATATCTTCAAATTTTGTATTCGGATATTCATAGAATGTCCACATTGCTTTCGCTGCATCAATTGGGGATCCACCGCCCATAGCTACGATCCAGTCCGGCTGGAATTCCTGCATTACTTTTGCGCCTTTCATTACAGTTTCTACTGATGGATCAGGTTCCACACCTTCGATCAGCTGAACTTCCATTCCGCCTTCTTTTAAATAATTAATTGCCTTATCCAGAAATCCCTGACGTTTCATTGAGCCGCCGCCCACAACAAGAACTGCTTTCGTTCCTTTTAAATTCTTTAATTCTTCGAGGCATCCTTTTCCATGATAAATGTCTCTTGGTAATGTAAATCTTGCCATTGCGTTATCTCCTTTATAAATTATGTCTGTTTACATGTTACTGCAGAAGGCACTCATCTCTTCTGTTCGCTTGCATTATATCATTGTTAAATTTATAACGCAATAGTTTTTTATATCTTTTTGTATTTTGGTGTATTTTATTATTTATTCCTATATTATTTACTGTTTTTCTATATATATTTATTGTTTTTTATTATTTTACTTATATTTTATGTTATTAATTTAACATTATATGTCAGAAGATATTATAAGCTTCCTGCAAAACCAGACACTCCGATAAAATTACAGTACCTTCATTTTTAAACAATAAAAAAAGTTCCAGACTTATCATCTGAAACTCTTTTTGACTATTTTTCATTTACATAGTTTCTTTATCCGTTCCACCTCAGCCTCATAAACCGATTCCGTGTGAGAATCAAAAAGCACCCATTCTACTAGGTCAAATTTATCCAGATGATCCTGCAAAAATTTATTTACGGTATTTACCGCTATCTTTGCTGCCAGTTCGACCGGAAATCTGTATACGCCTGTTGATATGGAAGGGAATGCAATAGACCTGATTCCATTCTCACTTGCCAATTTCATGGAGTTAAAATAACAGCTTGAAAAAAGTTCTTCTTCCCTGTTTTTACCACCATTCCATATAGGTCCTACAGTATGGATCACATACTTACAGGGCAGATGATATGCCTTTGTAATCTTTGCTTCTCCAGTCTCACATCCGTGGAGTGTTCGGCATTCGGCAAGCAGCTTTGGACCAGCGGCTCTGTGAATTGCACCGTCTACGCCACCACCTCCGAGAAGCGAATTGTTTGCAGCATTTACGATTGCCTGTACGTCTGTTATTTTTGTTATGTCATTTTTTATTGTCTTTATCAAATACATTTTTCTTACCTGCTTTCTAACTGAAAAATCAGTATTTTTTCCCTTATGCATAATTGTATCATTTGGAAAAATGATTATCAAGGCAATATAAAAGCCACGCCTTTTTCTTTATTTTTTTAGTATTCGCCATATTTTACACCTGCTACATTATTTACATAATAATTCCTGAATGCATAACATACTCATACCCAGTCTCGGTAATATAAGCTTTTTCCTGTCCCAGTGCCGGAATGACAGCATCAGAGCTATGCAGACTTCCGCTTTTAAATACGATCAACACCTCTGCTTTCTTTTCATTTATGGGAGTGATTTCTATCTTATGAATGGTGTTTTCAATCATAGATCTGGTTATATCCTTGGTTTTTACGTAAGAATATTCTTTTGCATAATCTAATATCTTATCCATCTGATCCAGCAATTCTGCTTTAGATAAGGGCTTTGTGTTTTTCAGTTGTTCCAGATCCTCCTTTTTTTTCGCAATCTGTTGTGTAAAAACCTGGTTTCTGCTGAGAAATTCTGCATCTGAAATATAGCCGCCCATATTGTAATCCAACAACTTATCTCTCTTCTGTTCCAGTGCTGTTATTTCATGCTGCAGGCTGTGTATTTTTTCTTCTGTTCCTTCTGATTTGTTAAGCTCTTTCTCATAAAGCTCCAGATATTTGTGCAGTATATTTTTATTGCTTTGAGCCATATCATTATAAACATCCGATATCATTTTAAGTAGGAGCTCCTCTTTTATCGGTTTGGATTTACAGGAAATTGCCCCATGTTTTATACGATGACTGCATACCCATGTCTTTGCATCTTTTTCACGGACAGTTCTGACTTTCAGCCAATATGCAGCCCCATCTTCGGTACAATGGATAAGCCCTGTAAAAAGGTTGTTCTGCTTATAGGAAGTTTTTTTTGATTTAATATTTTTACTTCTTTCTTCCAAAATCCTGTTGGCATTTTCCCACAGTTTTTCATCTACGATTGCCGGGACATGGGTGCCATCGTCTTTATACATTATCCATTCATTTTCAGGCAGAAACTTCTGCTTCTTAGTAAAAAGGTCAACTATTTTTACTTTTCCGCCAACATAATATCCCTTATATTTAGGGTTTCGGATAATATTGGCAATCACATGGCTGTTAATTCTTCCTCCTTTGTAATTTCTGTAACCGCATTCCCATAAAAATTGTTCCAGCGAATGGGTAGACCAGTTTCCCAGGGCATATTTTTCAAAAATAAGCTGAACCATTTTTGCTTCTTCAGGATTTAAAAACAATTTCCCATTTCGTTTGTCCCATCCGTAAATATGGGAATTGCCAAGAACCACACCATTCTGTATGGATCTGGCATGACCAAAACGTACTCGGCTTGAAAGCTTTCTGCTTTCTTCCTGTGCAATACCAGACATGATTGACAGTCTGAGTTCAGAATCCTCATCCAATGTATTGATGTTGTCGTTCTGAAACCATACGGCTGTTCCGCAGTCCAGCAGTTCTCTTGTATATCGTATACTATCTAATACATTTCGGGCAAAACGGGTAATCTCTTTGGTAATGATGAGGTCAATTTTTCCATCCTTTGCATCCTGGAGCATTCTCTGAAATTCTTCTCTGTGGGTTACAGTAATGCCGGAGATTCCTTCATCTATATAACCATCTATAAATTTCCAATTTTTTACCCCCGAAATTAACTGCTCAAAAAAAGTCCACTGATGCTCAATAGAGGTTTTCTGTTCCTCCTTGTCCGTACTGACACGTGCATAATACGCAACCTTCAGTTCCAGATCAAAGATGCTTTTCTGCCGTAATTTCAGTTCCTCGCGGGTTGCATAGATGTCCATTTTGTTCCTTTCCAAGTCAATCGGATATTCGCAATTGAAGCAGGGGACTTACTTGATTCGATTAACTGATTCGTTCATGGTATTGGTATGAACTGTTTATCTGTTCTTCCCTCTTCATGGCTGCAGTGTCAGATGCAAGCAAAGAAAAGATGTCCTTCTGAATACTGCTGTGCAGTTTTTCGGAAATCTGTCCATTATCCAGCATTTTGTCATTAATCATTGTCAGGACAACCTGTTCCAAGGTCATAAGACTACCTCCTTTCCTATATGCTATCCTTTGCAATTTTGAATGGAACTATTCAAAATTTATAATCTGCATTCCCGCAAATAGCGAAGCGGATTGCGAATATCCGCTTGACTTATTTTTGAGTATTCACAAACAATTCTGGAGTGATACCAATATACAGAGAAACTATTATTAAATAATATTATACAAAGAAGGCGTAAATCCGAATATGAATTTACGCCTTCTTTTTTCTGCTCGAGTCAAGCGGATGAAATATCACAGCCAAACCTTTTGGCAATGAATGGGGGGTATTACTGGAATATTAATGAATTATAATTATGCAGAGGTGACTCCACCTGTCCAAACCACTTAGAAGGAGCTTTGTAGTTAACAGGTTTCTTAGTCGTATGATAAGATACGGAAATCTGGTCGCAAGATGTAAGGTTAACTGTGGAGCCATTTTTGATTTTCTTGTTTGTATATTTTCCATTTTTAGAAGAAACCATATTTATGGAATCTAATACATACCCAGGAGCCATTTTAACATATATTTTTTTCTTGCCCTTTATTTGTTTTTCCTGAATATACATATATCCGTTAAAATAAGATGCGTAATTTTTGGATCCAACCGTAAATTTAGAAAACGGAGATTTTTTCTCAGCTACTTTAATCTTACAGGACAGCTTATACTGCTTTCCATTCTGGGTTACCCGGAATGAAATTGTGGAAGAAGCTCCGGCAAGATCAGTCTCATCAAAAGGCATAAGAGTAGAAGAAAGTTCCAGAGCATTTAAACCTTCTCTTTTGGTTGCCCTAATTTTTTTGTTGGAAGATTTGATATTTGTTATTTTGGCATTAGAACTCAGGTTTCTAATGAAGATATAGCATTCCGGAATATCCAAAATAGTTTTCGCTCCACCATTTCCGTTAGGTCCTCCAAAAGCCCCCACTACACGTACTGTTTGTTTGGCTGCACAGGTGGGTACCTTTGCTTTTGTGGCAGCCTGTACCTCAACAACTGAGTTTATTGGTGTGGGAATCCCTGTTGGACAAAAGCCTGCAACAACCAGAGAGGCAACCAGTATCTTTGCAAAACGTTTCATTTTCTTCTTCATGTTCATGATGAAAATCCTCCTTTGTATTCATCTGATTTTGCTTTCGGTTCTACGAAAACATTATATATTGATATAATCAGAATACTACTCATTTTCGGACTTTTCAATGGCCGCTTAGAAATTTCTTAAAAAAATAAAAACCTGCTAAAAAGTTTTTAACTTTTCTTAGCAGGTTTTTGTTTTACTAATCCGTCAGAATATTTTGCAAGGTATTGATCAATTCCTCTATAACTATTGGCTTGGATAAAAATCCATTCATACCACATGCCAGTGCTTTCTTTCTGTCTTCGTCAAAAGCATTGGCAGTCATGGCAAGGATCGTGATTCCCGCCAGTGAAGGATCATCCAGTGAACGGATCTGCTCAGTAGCCTCATATCCATTCATTACAGGCATCTGCACATCCATAAGCACCAGGTCATAATCACCTTGTGTTGAATTCTTAACTTTCTCCACAGCCTCTGCTCCATCTTCCGCTGTATCAACCCGAAAACCATATTCACTAAGGAGCGCTACTGCAATTTCACTGTTCAGTTCATTATCTTCCACAAGCAGTATGCGCCTGCCTCTGAAATCTGAATCTGCTGCCGGAAGAACATTATCCTCTGCCTCAGCCTGCTTCTGGCCGATTGCAGCCATCAGAGTCTCTCTGATATCTGACATAAACATAGGTTTTGCACAGAATGCAGTCACCCCTGCTGCCCTGGCTTCCACTTCAATATCTGACCAGTCATAAGCAGTCAGGATAATGATCGGCGTATCGTCACCAAGACTACGGATCTGACGGGTAACTTCAATGCCGTTCATATCCGGCAAACGCCAGTCGATGATATAAGCGTGGAATGCATCCCCCATTTCCACAGACTGCCGTGCACGGAGAACAGCCTCCTTACCGGAAAGTGTCCATTCCGAACGCATTCCAACCTTTACAAGCATCTTAGTCACACTGTCACAGGTATTAAAATCATCGTCTACGACCAATGCCTTCAGACCTTCCAGTTCTGCGATTTTCTCTATACGGTGACTCTCAGGCTGGATCCGCAATGGCAGACGGATAATAAATTCAGTACCTTTTCCCTGTTCTGTCTGAACCTCAATGGTTCCGCCCATCATATCCACGATGTTTTTGGTAATGGCCATGCCCAGCCCAGTACCCTGAGTCCTGCTTACAGTGGAAGTCCGCTCTCTCTCAAAAGGAGAAAAGATCTTCTGTACAAATTTCTGACTCATGCCGATTCCGTTATCCTTTACCCGGATTTCGTACAGTTCACAGCCTCTCTGCGTCCCCGGATACTCTCTCAGCCGGACAGAAACGGTTCCGCCTGCAGGAGTAAACTTGATCGCATTGGACAAAAGATTCAGCAGTACCTGATTCAGTCGTGTCTTGTCACAATAAACATCCTCATTGGTAACATCCATGACATCCATGTAAAGTTCCAGCTGTTTCGCATGGATCTGTCCGCTGATAATAGTTTTCAGATCATGAAGAACCTCTGACAGACTGACTTCCGTTTCTTCCAGATGAATCTTTCCGCTCTCAATACGGCTCATATCCAGGATATCATTGATCAGTGAGAGCAGATGATTACTGGAGGAAAGAATCTTACCCAGATAATCCCGTACCCTTTCTTTATCATCAATGTTGCTTACAGCCAGTGTGGTAAAACCAATGATCGCATTCATTGGTGTCCGGATATCGTGAGACATATTGGAAAGGAAGGTGCTCTTTGCCTTGTTTGCAGTCTCCGCAGCGCGGACCGCCTCAGAAAGCGCCTGATTCATTTTTCTGTCAGAGGTACGATCTGACATAACCAGGATATATTTCTTTTTCCCGTTTACCTCGCTGCCCATTGCAACATTATGAAACCAGCGGTGTTCTCCTGTTTTCTGATGAACATATTCAAAATCCCATTCCTGCTGCTCATGAACCTGGATTTCTTCCAGATAATTCTTCTCCGGATCTTCAACATCCCCGGGATGCAGTTTTCCCAGGACACAAATATCTTTACGGATCTGTTCTACTGTAATACCCAGCAATTTTTCCACATTGGGACTGACGTAATCTGCTTTATATGTTTTGGCATCCAGCATCAGGAAAACATCATCCACACTCATTGACAGCTTTTGAAACAGCTCGTCCCTGTAAAGGATCTCCGTATCCTTTCTCTTCAGGTTTACCCTGTTTTTCCAGAGAATAATTCCAATAAAAAGACCGGCAATACACACCGCTACTGCACTTACAAGCAGCATCGTGCTACGCTGCAGAACATTCATACTGGCATTAACGATATCAGCCTGGACAAGTCCCAGAAAGATCCAGTCCTGAGGTTTGGATTTCTCATAGACCAGATAGTAATCCTTTCCATCCAGATTTATCAGCATTGCATCTGTATGTCCTTCCTTAAACTCTTCTGAAAGTTTAAGGATCTCTTTTTCAGACATATTGGAATGCTCTCTCAGAATCCCAAAGAAATTATAAACCTCTCCCCATGACTCAGAGGAATGATCCACAACAACACGACCATCCGGATGAACCACATAACTCTGGGCATTTCCATTAAAAGCAGAAATATTCAGCACATTTACGATATCAGAGTTTTCATAGGCAATGGCAATTGCATCATATTCAAAGCCCTGATAATTTCCATGAGGCTTGGGAGTGGCAAAAACAAGGAGCTGGGATTTTCCGGGAACTGTTGCATTGGTTATCACATCATTTCCCTGCCGGATCTCATCTTCAATATTTTCCTGTAATCCCAGATAGCCGGTTTTACCTGTTACCATCTTATAGTTCCCGTCCGCTGACAGGAAATAAAAATCTAAAAAGCCTGCATCTTCCTGTGCTTTCTCTATATACTCACGAATTTCACTTTCATCGGAAGTGTTCTGCAGATATTCTCCCCATATATGGAGATAAGTCAGATTCTTATTTGTCAGCTCACTTAGCATATTATCAGACTGATGAAAAATTTCTGTCAGGTGAGAAACACTTTCCTCATAAACAGTCTTCGATACAAACCCCAAATATTGGAAAACAGTCAAAAGGATTCCAACAAATAGGGCAATAAGAACTGCTGCATTCCATCGTTTTCTCACAACCCGTTTCTTTCTGTTTGTATTATGATTCTTAACATCCATTCTTCTCACCTCAGAGTAATGTAGTCTTCAGGCTCTGCAAGAATGGCATTACCATCTGAAACATATGTTGTCCAGGTATCTTCCACAGAGGTATCCCCTCCGTCAAATGCAATATTTTCCTCTGCCGCATAAGCTTCCATATATTGTGGTGCTGCAAGGCAGGTCACAGTAAAAGCATCCTTGTCCTGAATCTGTTTTCCATTCTTTGTAACTTTACTCAATGTATAACCATCATCCGTTTCCGTGACTTCTACAGAAATACCACTGAACACAGGCAGAGAGCCGCGGTTAAAGGGGATAAAGCCTCCCTGGCAGCCTTCTACGAAGTTTCTGACCGTTTCCTTCAGTTCTGCCCCACTCATTTCGCTGCTGTAAGCGAAAAGCTCGTTTGGCATAATCATGTTGCCCGCCATTTTTTCTGTATAACCGGCCTTCAGTACATTTCCCGTAAAGCTGTTTCCTGTTGCAATCAGCACATCCGTCCCATAAATACCGCGCAAAGTGTTTGCCATAACAGAATAGGCTTCATTGCCTCCGCTGGTATGGAAACGATTGGAATAAGTTTTCTTTGAATCCAACACAATATCCTCAGAAGTGGATTTTTCTTCAAGAAGCTGGGAATTAAATGACTGATAAGCCTGCTCTGCATTATATTCTCCTGAGAGCATCTTAGACACCACATCCCTGGAAATGGAAAAAAAGTCATTTGACGCAATACGGATATACATATGGTTTTCTTCAATCACAGGTTTCACATCCTTCAGATATTCCGTAAGCCGGAAATCCACATCCTGGCTATAGCTTAACAGATCCTGCCCATCATAAATGATCCGGTTCTGCGCATCCTCTGAAAGCATTGTGCTCAGTACCTTCATTGCTTTCTGCCGACGTGTTTCATCCTTTGTCAGGTCACGGTTTAAAGCTATCTGGAAATATGGTGTAGTCATCAGCCACTTTTCGCCGTTCTGCTGAAAGAATGGCAGGAATGTTGTGTTAATGCCCTGATCCTGGAACATTTTTACACCGGCAGAACTGCCGAAATACATGGCAAGCTTACCACTTTTGTACATCTCAACCACATCATCATAATTCATATCCAGATCATCCTGGCTCAGCCCTGTATCCTGAATAAACTGCTCCATACGTTCAAAAGCCTCCGGCCAGACGGTACTGTCCAGACCTTCTCTCTTTGTATTATCAGGGTCACTGTAGATGGTACGCCACTTACGTCCATCCACAGAAGACAGCTCTGATGCAGACAGACCCTGCAGTGTTTCCATACAGGTATAATCATAGTAATAGTCTGCAGTAAACCCACGGATACCCACCTCATCAAATGCCTGGCAGGCAGAAATGAAGCTTTCATAATCCGTTGGAAGAGGAATATCATACTTTTCAAAAAGATCTTTGTTTACTACAAAGCCATGGGCATCTGCACACACAGGAAGCCAGTTTACGCTGCCATCCTGATTTCTGAAACTGTTAAGGTATGTATCATAGACAGCACCTGCAGCATTGGTTGTGGAAAGATCCATCAGACTGTCTTTCAGAGGACTTGCATCATGCAGGGAAAACCTGCAGCAGGTTATAATATCCGGCAATCCGCCATTTTCATTTAGAAAACGATAGAAATCCAGATCATTATTGCCTACTACAAATTCAACGTTGATATCCGAAAGCTGTTCCTGGATGTATGGCGCATATTTTTCATACAGCTTTGTAGTCCATAAATACACGGTGATGGTTTCTGCATCTTCTTTTTCCGCACTTTTCCCGCCACAGCCAGACAGAAGTGACATAACCGTCACCATCACCAAAAGTACAGAAACTAACCTGTTCCATTTTTTCTTTTTCATTATAACTGCTCCCTCTGATTGTGTTTTACTAACTCATTGATTACTTTTACTAATAATTTCCTATCAACAGGCTTGGCAATATGTTCATCCATTCCCGCTTCCTTTGCTCTCATTCTGTCCTCAATGAACGCATTTGCTGTCATTGCAATGATCGGTATCACTTTTGCATCCTCTCTGTCCAGAGAGCGGATCATCTTTGCTGCTTCATATCCATTCATGACAGGCATCATAATATCCATAAGAATGACATCAAATTCTCCAGAACTGCTTTTTCTGAATATGTCAACAGCCTCCTGCCCATTCCATGCTTTGGTCACCACAGTGCCTTCATTCTGAAGCACAAATTCTGCAATCTCCATATTCAGCTCATTATCCTCTGTCAGAAGAACATGGAGCCCCTGGATAGATGTTTCCGTTTTTTCTTCCGTTTCAGTCCTGTCCTTCCTATCTGTGTCAATCCGGAATGGAATCCGGATCACAAATGTAGTCCCTGTGCCTTCTTTACTTTCAAAGGAAATGGTTCCGCCCATTTTCTCTACCAGTTTTTTTGTGATTGGCATTCCCAGTCCTGTTCCGGCGAATTTTGTGCGGCTTCCTGCATGTTCCTGTGCAAATGGTTCAAAAATGCGTTTCTGGAATGCCTCTGTCATTCCAATTCCGGTATCTCTGCAGACAAATTCCAATGTGGTCATTGCTGTCTGTTCCGATGGGATTTCCCGACAGCTGATATAGACATATCCGTTTTCTTTGTTATATTTCACCGCATTGGACAGAATATTCATCAGGATCCGCTTCACATGCACCGGACTTCCGATAAGATTCCAGTGTGTAACTTCTTTTTCTTCCCAAAGGATCCGGATATTCTGCTCTGCAGCCATCTGTTCAATCACACCCAGTATTTCCTCAGAAATACTGTTCAGATTAAATGGGATTTCTTCCAGAATCACTTCATCTGACTCCAGTTTGCTCATGTCCAGAACCTCGTTTATCAGTTCCAACAACAGATGGGATGCCTCTTTGATCTTTGCCCTGCATTCCGTCTGTTTCTTCATATCCTCTGCATAATGGTCTGCCACATCGATCATGCCGCAGATTCCATTGATCGGTGTCCGGATATCATGGCTCATTCGCTGTAGAAACTCGGTTTTTGCCTCATTGGCTGCTTCTGCTTTTTTTGCTGCTCTCAGAAGTTCTGCTTTATATTTTTCATCTTTTTCCTGTTCATGTTTCCGGTGTGCCAGATCCGCTCTGTATCCCCAGAAGCAGAATATACCGAATATGAGTAAATAAAGAAAAACGACAGCTGTTACACTTAGCGGCAGGTTACGGAATACTTCTGTATCCGGAAGATATGCGTAGATATAATAATCACGCTGCTTAAGCATGATTCCATAACATCCGGTTCCTTCCTTCCTCAAATGATAGATATGCTGACTGTCTGTATGCTTTTTCATTGCCTGAACAACTTCGTTGTCGGCTGTATTCTGCCCCAGCAGACTCTCATCATTGCTGGCAACAACAATCCCATCGTCTGCAACAATAACCGTTCCATCTTTCTGGATACTATAACCATTTAAAAGCCCTTGTATCGTCAGTGTATAGTTTCTGGCAAATTCAGGAGGTGTGTAATAGTAGATTGCCACAATACCCGGTGCATCTTTTCTGGCACAGGCTGCAATATCAATATAGGATCCGTCTTCCCTGGTAAACCGTTCCGAATAAGATCTTTCTTCATATCCGGCAAAATCCATGATAATGTCCTTTTGCAGATATGCCGTAATCTCACCGGTCAGAGACTCATCCATGCTGTATTCGCAGTCCGTCTTTCCAACTGCATCCAGCACAAGGATACCATCCACCCAGAGAGTCTGAAGATTTTCTTTTAGGAACTCCTGGCTCAGATGACCGCCGTTTTCTATTTCCATATCGATATTCGTACTCATCTGTCTGGCACTTTCAATCGCACGGAGGAGACTTTTGGATTCCGAAGATTCATTATAATGGGTGTAGGTGGAACACTGCACTTTGACATAATTTACAATCTCTACCATTCTTTTCTCTGCTTCCGCTTTCTCCGCATGAAAGAAATAAAACAGAGAAACTAATGCCACACAGATTCCAATCAGACCACCGAACAGCTGGATTCGTTTTTCTTTTTTCTTTCTCTTAATATCCAAGATCATCCACCTCCAGATACTTCTGGGGATCATCCAGATATTTTTTAATAATTTTCAGGGAGGTGCCATCCTGACGCATTTCTTCCAGCGTCTGATCCATCTGCTCACAGATTCCCCTGTCATCCTCTTTTGCAAAAGCAACACCTATCCCGACGACCATCAGTGGCTCTTCCAGGATACGGAAGCTTGCGTCATAATCTTTCATGTACTGGACAATGGATTCCTCATGTGCAGCAACTGCATCCACATATCCTTTCCCCAGAAAGGTATAGATCAGTTCCCTGTGCCCAAGACTGATCAGATTGCCCAGTTTGGGGATTCTCTCATCTGTCCGGTTCAGAAAGATGCCCTCCGGTTTGGTTGTGGACTGGACGGCAAGGTTCTTTCCCTCCAGGTCACTTAGTTTATAGATATCACTGCTCTCATTTACAGCAACTACCTGGCGGCTTGCTATGTAGGGCCCTGCCCAGCGGTAATCGTCAAGGCGTCCTTCCATGGAAAAGCAGCCCATAATACAGTCAATCTCTCCGCTTTCTACCAGCTCTTTTTTCTTCTCCCAGTTGATCTGGACAACCTCCACCTGATATCCCATTCTTCTGAAAGCTTCTGTAGCCAGTTCCACATCAATTCCTGTGGGGATTCCATCTTCATTCAGATAATTGTATGGCGGATAACTGTCACTGCCCAGGGTGATAACGGGCTTTTCTCTTTCTTTTTTAGTGGTATTTGTGTTTTTGCACCCTGCCAGGGATGCCGCTATAATTCCCACAAGCAGAATGCCTGCAATCACTTTTTTTCCTTTCATCTTGTCTCCATTCCTGCTGTTCTTTTCTATTGTCCCTTAAACCAAATCAGGTAAATCCACTGCGGAGGTTATGAATATCCGCTTGAAGCAAAAAAAAGTTCCTTGTAAAAAATTTTACAGGAACTTTTTCCATAATACCATTTAACATTTACCTTTTATTATTACTGAGGCATGATGCAACCGGCTGGCATGGCCAGATTTCAGTCTGACTTTAGCTCCTTCTGGCTTTGTGTCCCGACTTTTCAACCGGTTTACCAATAAATGCCATAAAAAAATCTTTTTTTATTATAGCACTCATACTATATCATGTCTATAAGAAAATATACCTCTTACCGGGATTATTACCGGGATGGAACTTCTTCATCAACCGGCCATGATTTTCTAAGTGCCCCATAGGAGATCAGAAAATTCGCAAGCCAGCCGGCCGGTACAGCAAGCCAGACAAATGCAATCCCGTAACGCGGCGCAAAGATCAAAGCCACTGACAGACGTATTGCAAGGTTTACCATATTGGCAATAAGAAACGGGCGCATGATTCCAAGCCCACGGAGAACTCCATCTGTTGCCATCTTAATACCCATAAAAATAAAGAAATATCCCAGCCATTTCATATAATCCCCGGACACCTGATATGCCAGAGCAGTTCCATCTTTTCCAAGGAATAAGGAAGAAATTGGGGTGTGCAGTGTTTCAATGACTATGAAAGCAAGGACTGCGAAACACAGGTCCAACACCAGTGCAGCATGGTATCCTTTTTTGATACGTTCAATTTTCTTTGCTCCAAGATTCTGGGAAACATAGGGCGAAACCGCATTGCCAATGGATACAAATATCAGTGAAAAAACATTCTCTACTCTCATGGTTGCCGCATAACCTGCCAGTGCCTGTGTACCGAATGGATTTACAACTGCCTGTACGATCATCATACCAATCGACACTGTAGACTGCTGAAGAACCGATGGTACTGCAATCCGAAGCATGGAATGTAACTCCTGCCTGTCAAACCAGTTGAAACGGCTTTTATATCGACGCATCCGGCTAAAGAAAATCAAAAGCGAAAACACTGCGGAAATTCCCTGCGCAATGAGAGTTGCGAGGGCAGCACCGAACACCCCCAGCCCTAAACCAGCCACCATCCAAAGATCCATAACAATATTCAAAACAGAAGAAAATATCAAAAGCCCCAGCGGAATCTTAGATTCACCGATGGAGTTGAACATTGTTGAAAGGATATTGTACATAAACAGAAAGGGAAATCCCACAAAATAAACACGCAGATACAGTACTGCTTCATCCAGTATGTCAGCAGGTGTTTGTAATAAGCTCATCATAAAATGAGAAAAGCCAAAGCCCAAAAACCCCAGAAGTATACTCAGAATCAGAAAACTAATCAATGATGTTGACACAATTGTTTTCATTTTGCTATAATTTTGGGCTCCAAAATAGCGGCTCACAAGTACACCGGCTCCTACACCGGCACCCAATGCTACACAGATAAAAACATTCGTCAAAGCTGCACAGGCTCCAACTGCCGCAAGTGCAGAGGATCCCACAAACTGACCAACAATGATAGAATCCGCCATATTATATACTTGTTGAAAAAAACTTCCGAGAATCATCGGCATTGCAAAAACAGTCAGTGCTTTAAGAGGGGCATCTGTGATTAAATATTCATCTTTTGACATTCTCATTTTCCTCCATAAATTTCTGCTTTTTATCCGAAATCACAATCGCATTTTCAAAACGTAAGTTTTAGATTTCGTTACGCAACAATTATATGCAGTTACAGTAAATAAGTCAAGCAGCTGTTTACTTTTAGTAATATAAATGATATGATATTTAAGAAAATCTGCTACCAGACGGATATTATTTTATATTATTTTACAGGAGGGAACTTATGTATCTGGACGGTTTAGATGAAATGGATCAGAAAATTATCCGGCTGCTTATAGAAAATGCACGTATCTCCTACTCTGATATTGGTGAAGAAACCGGTATTTCCAGAGTGGCAGTAAAAGCCCGTATCCAGGCTTTGGAGAAAAGAGGCGTAATCGAAGAATATACAACAATTATTAATCCGCAAAAAATCAGTGGGGCTGTATCATGCTATTTTGAAATTGAAACAAAACCGGAGTACCTGTCGCAGGTAACAGATATATTGTACAAAAATGATACAGTTACTCAGATTTACCGTGTCACAGGAAGAGACAAGCTTCATGTACATGCAGTTGCTTCCTCAGGTGATGAAATGGAACAGTTCCTGCACAATGTCATTGATACACTGCCCGGCATTATCAGCTGCAGCTGCAATATAATTTTATCACGCATTAAAGATATTAAAGGTTTGAGACTATAGAGGTATCTCAGAATCACACAGTAAAAATAATCGTGCATTCTATCGTCTGTTTTCTTTGCTTTCATAAAAATGCAGGAAATAAATCAGGTAACATCCTGCTATCAGTCTGAAAATATCGTCTTCTATCTCTTTTTCGCTGCTGTCTAAAGTAATTTTGTTTCTTTCTATCTGAAGCCCCATTGTATCCGCAAGATTCTCAATCTGCTGTCTGTCATATTCTTTTTCATCCAAAAGAACAGAATCCTCATAAACCCTGAATTTCCCGGTTTCATCACATTCCAGTGTCAGATGCAGTTCAGGGAGTTTTCCGGGTTTAAAGGTTATCTCACTATATGTCATAGATTGCCTTACTTTTGTGATCCCCTGTTTCACTGCCAGTATGATCCATTCATCCAATACAGGTCCTTTATACATAGGCAGTCCATATTGCAGATGTAATTGGGCGGCCTTGCTGATGCAGGCATTTCTGGTACGGTTATTCAGACGTTTATAAACATTGCCGCCCTCAACCGGGTAGTATTTCTTCAATATCTTCTCTTCGGCTTTTGTCCATGGATCAATGGTTTTCCTGCTTAATCCCAGAATCATTGCTCTGTATTTGCATGCCTGAAGAGATCTTTCAGGCATGAGAGTATGCACATATCCGGCACCTTTTTCTTCATAATATCGGGTAATGATCGCATCCTCTTCCTGTGTCCACGGAAGTCTGTTATTCTCTGATCTGACATTTAAGTACTTAGCTCTGGACTGACAGGCAGTCAGAGTTCTCCCTTCCAATCGTTCTGCTACTTTCCTGCCTTCCGCTTTGTAATATGTTCTTATAATTTCATCTTCTTCTGCAGTCCATTCTTTTCTTCCCTGTATGCAGAGACCTAATTTGGCAGCTCTTTTACTACATGCCTCTTTGGATCTTCCCTCCAGTCTTTTCTGAACTTCAGCACCTTCTGTCGGATAATAATTCCTCAGAATTTCATCTTCGCTGCTGCTCCATTTTCTGTTTGCCCCGGAATAAGTAAGTCCTAATGCAGCAGCTCTTCCTCTGCAGGATTCTGCAGATCTCTGATTTAAGCGATAACGTACCTTACTGCCCTCCACAGCATAATACTCCCTCAGTATTTTATCCTCTGCTTCTGTCCATAATCTGACATATTTAACATCATTCTGTACGATTGCTGAAGAAGAAATGTTTTTGGATATTTCCATTTTTGATGCCTGGACCCTGCAACTTTTTGCAGTTCTTCCGGATAATCTTTCACAGACCTGATCTCCTTCTGTGGGATAGTACTTTCTTAATATTTCGATTTCATCGGCTGTCCATCTTTTTTTCGTATTTGCCATGTCTTACACCTGTTTTATATATTATGTAAAGCGGACATTCGCAATCCGCTTCGCTACTTCTTACTTTTCGTAACCTTCGCAGAAGAATTTTGCAGTATTGGATGTACTCAGAGTTACAATATCTTTCTGGATATTACCGTGCAGTTTTGGGGAAATCCGTCCATGATCCAGCATCTTGTCATTAATCATTGTCAATACAACCTGTTCCAATGTCATAAGCATGCCTCCTGTTCTATTTGTTATAATGTGCAATTTGACATAGAACTATCCAGCGGTAATATGGTGAATTTTATAAAATTATTATAACTGATTCAAAGATAACTGTTTTTGAGACGAAAAAAGCCAGCTATCACAAAGCAGCAGCGAAAAAAAAGACACCCACAGTTAATTTCGAACCCTGTGAGTGTCCAAAAGCGAAAGGAATAATGATAATATCAAGAAGCCTGAATAAAAAACGCAAAAAAGCCTACCGAATCTTATTTTTTATCTGTCATTATTCCCGCAACCGATACTGCAATAGATGTCCAGGTGATTGCAATTTCAATGAAAAATGCCTGAATAGAACAGGAAATAGAAATACATATTTATTATCCATTTATGCTGTTGTTCTTCCCATTCTGTAAGCTTTCCTGTTTTTCCAATACAGAAAGAATGACCGCTTCCATTTTCTCAATATCAATGGGTTTTGCAATGTGTCCATTCATGCCGGCATCAAATGCTCTTTTCCTGTCTTCTGCAAAGGCATTTGCTGTCATGGCAATGATCGGGATTTCTGCCTTCGTCTTATCATTTAAATGCCGGATACACTGTGCTGCCTGATAGCCATCCATATTTGGCATCTGGATATCCATAAGTATCAGATCATAAGTTCCCGGTGACATCTGCGCTACCTTGTTCACGCACTGAATTCCATCTTCCACACGCTCGATAATAATCCCAGTTTCTTCCAGAATCGTCACTGCAATTTCCGCATTCAGATCATTATCCTCCGCCAGCAGAACATGCTTTCCGCGCAGGTTTTCTCCCATATCAGATTCATCTGCTGTTTCTGTCTTCTCATTGTAATATTTTTGGTCAGCTATTTTATGCATCAGCGTAAACGTAAATACGGTCCCTTTTCCCAGTTCGCTTTCCACTTCAATACTGCCGCCCATCAGATCGACCATTCGCTTCACGATTGGCATTCCAAGACCGGTTCCTCCGACTTTTCCAGTGGTTGTATTATGTTCACGGCTGAATGGTTCAAATAACGTTGGAAGATATTCTTTGCTCATGCCAATACCGGTATCTTTTATCTCAACTTTTACCTTTACATATCCTTCTTTTTCACATGGCAATTCTTCTACTGTGATCGTTACATTCCCACCTCTGGGCGTATATTTCATAGCATTACTGACAAGATTCACATAGATTTCCCTGATTTTCGTACTGTCACACAGGATATTTCTATGTGTAACCTGCATGCTGGCACTTAGATGAATTCCTCTTTCTTCCGCTTCAGATGCAAATGTACTTATGATTTCGTCTACTACCTCGCCGACAATTTCATAATTTTCATCTACTTTCATCTTGCCGCTTTCAATCCGGGCCATATCAAGTACATTATTGATGATGGACAATAGCAGTTTCCCGGATTGTTCAATTTTTTTCTGATAATCCAGTTGCTTCGGTTCTGTCAGCAGCGGTTTCATCAGCTGGTTATATCCCAGGATCACATTCATTGGCGTACGGATGTCATGGGACATATTATTCAGAAATTCCGTTTTAGCTTTATTTGCATTTTCTGCGGCAGCATATGCTTTTTTCAGCTTTTCCTCCTGCATACGCTCTTTTTTTATGAGACTGTCAATATTTCTTGTTCCGACTACAGCCACCCTTGCTCCGTCTTTTTTCTTTACGTATGTCACTCTTACCTGATGATAATTGATCTCCGTTTCCGACTTAAACTCGTATGTCATGGAATAATCCTCTTCCTGTGAACGCAGAGTTTCCAGACCCAGCTGCTTTTCAAATTCTCCGTTAGTGTTATTAGATACCATCGTCTCGGCATAAGAAGGAATTATTTTTGACCATCTGTTATCACATTTTCTGCAAAAATCTGAAATAATCTTTCCATTTTCTTCAGACTCGCGATAAGAAAATACCCGATCTTTATCCAGTTCTACTGCCAGAACAGAAAAATATTCTTTTCCAAGACCTTCGATGATCTCTCTTTGAAGCTCTATCTCCTGTTCTTTTTTAATGATTTCATCTACAGAACGGAAACCGAGGATGATCTTAAAATGATCTTCCTCATTGGATAAACGTACTGCGTTTGCCAAAAAATGTCTGGAACCACTCCCATTTGGTATGGTCTTATAATAAATCTCTATACTGTCCTTCTCTTTTAGTTCTTCCATAAGATACTCCGGCAAAAGTTTTTCCAGATACCCCGGAGCAGAATCTTTAATCAGGATATTTTCAAAAAAATACCGGACTCTCTCTGAATAGCAGTTACTTCCACGAACTAACTTTTGCTTTTCTTCAGGGTCATTGTGCGTAAAGGTATCCCCTTTTACAACTTCAAATGTATCCTGCTTTAAATCGCACAAAAGTATCGTTGGATAATCTCTGGATAAAGCTGATAATATCCGGTTACGTTCGTTCAGAATCTTGTTGCTGTCTTCCAGTTTCTTATGCCGTTCCACGAAAGATGTCATATCTTGGCAGACACTGATAATAGCCAGTTTCCCATCCTCTGTCCGTATGACTTTTCCTTTATCAACCGTCCAGAACCAGGAGCCGTCTTTTCGCGGCATACGATATGTGGTCTCATAGGTTAATCCCTCATAATACTCATCCCCGATATCCTTTATGACCTGTTCTCTGTCATCGGGATGAATCGTATTAATCACTTTTCCGTCAATTGCTTCAACCATTTCTTCCACTGCATCGTAACCAAGCATCCGTGCCATTTCTTCATTGGCATAGTAAACCGGAAACTCATTCTCACAATATCCACCGATCAGTCCCCTGGTTTTCCCCATGATCATAAAATCTGTCAGCATCTCTTTTTGTACCTTGTCTGGTATTATTAACTGTTTCATATTCCTCAACCCTGTATCCTTCAGCTTAATTTTTTGTGCAGATGTAGTAATCTATAGCAATCCTCGTAAATAATGCATTTAAGACAGTTCAGCAGGATTTCACACTCTGATGGGCTGGATTAAGATGCATTATTTTAGAGGATTGCTATAATACCGCCACATAACAGAGGATTCTTCTTCTCTCATGGATTGGTATCTCTTTTGTATCTTTACGGTTCAATGTCCTTATCTGTCTGGTTGCTTCTAATCCATCCATTACCGGCATCATAATATCCATAAAAATAAAATCAAATCTGCCCGGAACTGACTGGGAAACAATATCCACAGCCTCCTCGCCATTTTCTGCCGTAGTCACAACCATCTTTTCATCTTCCAGCAGCATTTTTGCAATTTCCAGATTTAGCTCATTATCCTAAATTTGCATTTTTCTATTTTACAGTATCAAAATATCCAATAATTCCAATATAGCCATCTTTTTTTAATGGAGTCCACAATGTGTGCAGTTTCAGATTATACATTTGTCTTTTGTTTTCAAGCCTTGCTTTTATCTGTAATGAAATTTCTTTATTCTTTATCGAGGTCTGTTCCAACAAATCTATGATATTTTGAATATCTTCTTCACTCACTTCAAACACTTTGAATACATCAATTCCCGAATCATCTCTCTGGTATATTATCTTCTGTTTTTCATTTATTATAGTTAATTGGCCCGAACTTGCATTGTAATCAATCGAATTTATGCCACTGTTCGATTTAAAGAAATCAATTTTCTCCTGCATGACCTTGACAAGACTCTGTGTATAAATCTGGTTCGGTAAGGATTTATCACTGAGTATTTCATTCGAAAGTCTCTGTGCTTCATGATAATATTTATTATCATCCATCTCTTTACCAAGCATTTTTGAAAGCTGAGTACTCAGTTCTTTCAAACACTTAAGGAGGATGGGATTAAACTGACCGCATTGCCCATCCAGGATCATTTGAATCGCTGTATCATGATCAAATGCTTTCTTGTAACACCTTTCACTGGTGAGTGCATCATAAACATCAACAATCGATACCACCTGCGCGGAGATTGGTATTTCTTCACCTTTTAAGCCATCCGGATAGCCCTTTCCGTCCCATCTTTCATGGTGCCACCTGCAGATTTCCCATGCGGTATGTACCAGTGGATGATTTTGCGGAAAGTCCATATCCTTAATTATAGCTGCACCAAGCTCACTATGGGTTTTCATAATCTTAAATTCTTCATCTGTAAGTCTGCCTGGTTTATTCAATATTCCTTCCGGAATACGAATCTTACCAATATCATGAAGGGAAGAAACAGTTGTAATCAAAGCAATATCTGCCTCTGTCAAAGGATAAGCATCTGTTACTTTTACCAGTTGTCTCAGCATCATCTCCGTTGCTGTTTTAATATGCAGGATGTGTTCTCTGCTCTCGCTGTTACGGGATCCCAATATATTACTCATAATCCGGATCATGATATTATTATTTTCTTCTTTTTCGTAAACCTGATTATAAACCACATTTATCAGATGCTTTTGGTTCATATAGAGGCCCAAAGTATTCTGAACTCTTTTCTTTACAATCACAGAATCAAACGGTCGTGTGATATAATCTGTGATTCCCAGCTCATATGCTTTACGCATAGTATCAACAGCATCTTCAGAAGATATCATGATTACAGGAGTTTCAGCAATACACTGGCTTCTTTTCACTATTTTCAAGACTTCAAAACCATTCATCTGTGGCATATTGATATCCAAAAGCATCAGATCAATTCCAATATTTTCTCCTATCATCTGGATTGCCTGATTACCATTTTCAGCTTCCAGATAGTTATAAGCATCTCCAAGAATCTCCTTCAATATGTCCCTGTTTAATTTTGAATCATCTACAATCAGGATTTTTTGTCTTTTATCCATATTTTTTATTACCTTTATCCACTCGTTTTTTATGATGTTCCAAGCACTTGATCCAAGACAGAAAGTTATGTCGCATCACTTAATGCTACAGTCCCTTCTTTATTCTTTCAATCGTCATCTCATATACTTCTGGTACTTTTTCCAATGTCTGTTTTAACTGTATATAACTCTCGCATTGTCATATTTTAGTCCTCCTGTCAATTGTATTCCACTAATTCATGAACCTCTGCTAATCAATTATATACATACCTTATAATCGTTTTTATAACTTCATCAATCACAATCGGCTTTGACAAATGTGCGTTCATTCCTGCATCCAGTGATGCCTGAACATCTTCTGCAAATGAATTAGCTGTCATTGCTATAATAGGAATGTTTTTTCCATCCGGTCTGTCATTCATTGCCCTGATTGCTTTTGTCGCTTCATAACCATTCATTTCAGGCATCATGACATCCATCAGGATTACATCAAATGTACCTTTCGGATGATTTCTGAAAATCTCAACAGCATTCTTTCCATCCACAGCTCTTTCTACATTCATCCCGAACTCTTCCAACTGCACGGCAGCAATCTCTGCATTTAGTTCATTATCCTCTGCAAGAAGGACATTCACACCTGTAAGATTCACCTTTTCAGAAATACCTGTGTCTGACTTATTACATTCCTTATCTGTAATTTCCAAAGGAATATCCACAGTAAATGTGGTTCCCTCATGCTTTTTACTCTGCACGGAAATGGTTCCACCCATCATATCTACATACTTCTTTACGATAGCCATCCCCAGTCCAACTCCATGGTACTGCGTTCTCACACCGGAATCTTCCTGTGCAAATTCCTCAAAAACTTCTTTTGTAAATTCCTCACTCATGCCAATACCAGTATCCGAAATGCGGTAACGCATATTTATATATCCATCCCCGCCCTTTTCCTGACACCGGGCTTCAAATGTAATCGTCCCTCCATCCGGAGTGAATTTCACGGCATTGCTCAGAATATTGACCAGCACATCACGCAGGCGTGCAGGATCCACAAGTACATTTGGAATCTTTGCTTCTTCACGCTGAATCTTAAAGTTGATATCCCTGTTCGTAAGAAAACCTTTTGTAATATCCAATGCAGAATCTGTAATGTTTTTCACATCCGCCGGTACCGGATTGTAATTCACTTTTCCACTTTCGATGCGGGTCAGATCTAATATATCATTGATCAGCGACAGTAAATGCTCTGAGCTTTCGTCAATCTTTTCCAGACAATTTTTCACTTTGTCTGACGGATTGTTTTTCATTGCAATACCGGCAAATCCTATGATTGCATTCATCGGTGTCCTCATATCATGGGACATATGTGACAGAAATGCTGTTTTTGCCTTGTCTGCAGCCTGTGCATGCTCTGCCAATTCCGCCATTTTCTCAGCTTTCTCCTGGGCCGCCTTCTGAGCTTTTTTTCTTGCACTGAGACGCCCCATTGTCACAGCCATAGTAGTCAGCAGCCATCCAAAAATAAGAAGAACCCAAACAGTAACAACAGGATGCAGACGTATCCAGTCAACTAATGTCAGCTCTGTTGCTTTGTATGTGGTATACTGTACTGCAAGATCTTCAACAAGATTTTGGGGCATGGCATACATTGCTTTCGTCAGAATACCAGCCAGCGCATGGTTCTCAGTTGATGAAATTACCATGCGGTAGGTGAATGTAGGCTGTTCCAGCAGAGTATATGTCATGGTGCCCGTAGTGTCACTGTTCACAAACGCCTGTGCCATGTAATAGTAGACGAAGGCAGCATCTACTTTACCCTCACGGACAGCTTCCATCATTTCCTGTCGGGTACTGCACATCAGTTTTTCTGCACCGGGTGCCATTGCATCTTCAATTGAATTAGATGCTGTCTGGTCAACAGTAGCAACAACATTAATTTTTCCATCAAAGTCACGCCGTGTCACCCTTGCCAGTTGCATCGTAATGAAAGGTGCAGTAATCCCCCATTTTTTCGTCTCAGCATAGTTATCTGTTTCCAGGCGCGCATCGATGCTCATATCTGTGGTTTCCTTATTTTTCTGATAAGCAATATACTCATCTCTGGTGGCAGGTGTAAGAAACTCATAGGAAATCCCGGCATAGTCTGCAATTTTCCGGAAGTAATCCGGGATAATACCCTTCATCTCACCATTTTCATTATAAGAATATGGATAACGGGTCGGATCACACAGAACATGCAGCGGGTTGTCCTTGGAATACTGTGAAATAATACTTTTTTCTTTCTCCGTATATTCCAGATTCTTAGTTTCTATGCTTTCATAATTTTTATTAGAAAGTGTCGTTTTCCAGTCACCCTCAACTGCATTCATCTGGTCGATTGCATAATTGATCTCATTCAGCAATTCTGTATTACCTTTTTTAACAATGACATAGAAATCGCTGCTGTCAAATTTATCCACGATACGCTCATTGTTTGTTTTTCTCATAGAAGTGGCAGCAATAGCATCAACATTTCCGCTCTGAAGAGCTTCCTCCATCTCTGCTGTCGTATCAAAATAAAATGGATCATATGTAAATCCTTTATTGCCTGCAAAATCCGCAAACTCTTTATCTCGTGTGCTTCCGTTCAAAAGTGCCACACGCATACCGTTGTAAGTACTGTAATTGCCATCCACAATCGTGCTGTTGTCACTGCGGACGGTCAGAATCCCATTATTGGTTCCGATCGGACGTGAAAAATCAAACTTTTCTTCTCTTTCCGGTGTTTTGCGGGGAGATGTTACCATATCAATCTCGCCATTTTCAAGCATCTGCTGCATATCATCCCAGCTCTTATCATATCCGACATATTCGTAATCTACATCCCAATAACGGGCCATCAGCCGAAGAAAATCATAGCCATACCCGCTGCGGTTGCCTTCTTCATCCATCACATGATAACCATCCATGGCAAAGAAACCGACTTTGACAGTTTCATGCTGCGAACTGTCCTCGGCTGCATATGCAGTCTGGGGAGAAAATATCATACACACGCATACAAAAGCCAGTAATACTGCTACATATTTCTTTGCTCTCGAAATCATATTAAATCTCCTGTCTGTCTGTCAAATATATTTCTCTATACATCTCCTTGTCAACCTCCTGGTTTAATAAAATTGACTGCCGCATCAAATCCATTTGTCACTGTTCAATGACCTGCGGTTCGGTACCCCCCCCCACCAGATTTTATGCTTCTGATCATCTTTTTCAGCACCTTCATCTCAACCGGTTTTGAAACATGCGCATTCATACCGGCTGCCAGAGAATGCTGAATGTCCTCTGAAAATGCATTGGCAGTCATGGCAATGATAGGAATCGTCTTTGCCAGTTTATGGGAACTTCTGCGGATTGCTTTCGTTGCCTCATAACCATTCATAACAGGCATCTGCACATCCATCAGGATCATGTCATAATCCCCTGGAGCAGACTGTTCAAATGCTTTCAAAATCTCTTCGCCATTTTCACAGATAGTACATTCCGCACCTTCAATCTTTAACAGTTCTGTCAGGATCTCTGCGTTCAGCTCATTATCCTCTGCACACAGGAATCTCATTCCCTGAAGGATATTTCCATCCTGCTCATCTGTTTCTTCTTGTGCTGCCAGAGCGGCCGTTCTATCCTCTGCAATTTTCAGATCCATGAGAATCTCAAAACAGCTTCCCTGTCCCAGTTCACTTTCCACATCAATGGTACCTCCCATTGCCTCAACCAGGTTCTTAGTAATCGCCATTCCAAGTCCGGTTCCCTGTATTTTGTTTGTAAGGGAACTTTCCGCACGGGTAAACGCATCAAAAATTGTATCCTTGAAATCTGACGACATTCCCATACCATTGTCACAGACTAAAAAGCGGTACTTTGCATAGACAGATGACTTTGTCTCACATTCTTCTACAAAGAACTGAATTTTCCCACCTTCCTGGGTATACTTCACTGCATTGGAAAGCAGGTTGCTGAAAATCTGCATCAGGTGAACCTGATCCCCATTCACCCACTCATGCTGAATATTTTCTTTTATGATTGTAAGGGTCTGCTGCTTTTCATATATTTGAGAATGAAATATAGTGTCGAGTTCCTGCATAAAATCCAGAATAGAAAAGTCAGAATACTTGAAGACTGTTTTTCCTGCCTCAATCTTACTCATATCCAAAACATCATTAATAATTCCTAACAGATGCTGTGATGAAATATCTATTTTATCTGCATACTCTATAACTTTTGCTTTATTACCTGCATCATGTCTGATCAAAGATGTAATACCAATGATTGCATTCATAGGTGTACGAATATCATGTGACATATTAGACAGGAAATCCGTTTTCGCCTTATTTGCATTTTCAGCTGTCTGTAAAGCCTCTGTTGCAACGTTCTTTGCCTTTTTCAGTTTTTGATTGACTACTTCCATTTCCTTCATTGTTTGTAAATGAAGTTCATTATTTCTTTTTTCATATTCTGCTTTTTGATCTGCAAGACTAAGTCTGGAAATACTGTAGAATAATCCGGCAAAAAGCAAAAATATAAAACCTGCCATGAGTATTGTTGTAAACAACACCGTTTTCTGGTAATCCCTCAGCACATTGTCAACAACTCCCTTTGCCACAATGCATACCAAAATGGTGTTGTTGCTTTCTATCGGGCAATACCCCAGATAATAGGGGTTCTGTTTTCCCAAAAGTGCAACTCCGGATTCTCTGTTATCAAACTTCTTTTTGAACAAATCAGCCTCTTCTTCTGTAATAGCCTGTTCCCCTTTTAAATGTTTTAACAAAGAATAATTACGCAGGTATTTATCACCACCCTGGTTCGTATACGTAATATTTCCGTCATTATCCAGCATGAACAAATATGCTTTCCCATCATAACCTTTCAGTTTTAACATGGAATCCAGTTTCGAATGATCGTACACCGTTCCAATTGCCGTATAAGTTTTCCCATCGATAGTGTATTCCTGACATGGAATCGCAACCAGATAACCGTCTTTTTTCTTCTGATCATAATCAAGACGCACCAGTTTTCCAATATTGTATCCATTCTTTAAGTCCAGCAGAAGTTTACTGGGCATATCAATCCGCATTTTTGTTCCACCTGCTGATATTGCCTGACCATTTTCCTGAAGGAATATAAGGGTACTTTCCGATTCTTTTTCCCATGCTTCAAAGAAACTTTTGTTCACATCCGTTTCAAGAGACAGCTCCCTTTCATGAAGTAAAAATTCCTCAACCAACTGTAGCTGGCTGTAGTATCCACTCACTTGAAGATCATAGGTCTGCTGTATCTGTTCAACAACAGCTCTCATACTGCTTTTTCCATTTTCGCTGATATACTTGCTAGACTTACTTATAAAATACTTTATACAAACTAAGCTTAAAAGAATAATAAGTAGTATAAGCAACAGCCTTGTTATTTTTTTTCTTTTATTTACCGTTTGTTCTATCTCCACTTTTACTGTTCAACCTCTATATAATCTTCCGGTGCTGACGGCTGCTGTCCTTTTGACATTGCTTCGATCCATGCACTTGATAATGTTGTATCTTTAAGCTGCTCAATCTCACATTCCGGATTTATTTTTTTCAAAACAGACATTGTGGTGTCTGTAAGAAGAATCGAGTATTCCTTTTCTTTGTCTATTTTCTTATCATTAACTGTCAAGTCCTTTAACGAAAATCCACTTTCCTCTTGACTGACGATCATTTTCATACCGGATGCAATTGGTAATTCGTATTTATTGGTTACATAAAAATTCTCATCCGCATCGGCGAGATAATTTTCCACGAGTTCATAAACCTGTTTACCATTGATTTTTGCAACATATAATGCTGTATCCGAACTCTTCGCAGTCATCATGCCAACCCGGCTACTGGTGCATTCTCCTTTGTACATAGAAGAAGTGAAATAATAATATGGTGCCAGAGCCAGCTGTGCATCATTTTCTTCTCTGATCGTAGTTAAAATGGAAGATGCTGCATCACGGCTATTTCTATCGTTCAGTGAAATGGAATATTCATTTTCAAAATTCACCGTTGCTTTTTCTTCTGGATCTTTACGATTCATTACACTGCGAAAAGTGTCATAAGCCTGTGTTTCATCCATTTCCCCTGACAGTAATCCGTGAACAGCCTCAAGACTTGCATCAAATGATTTTTGAGCGGAATATCGGATATAAACAGCATTATTTTTAATTTCATCTTCCAGTCCAGGCACATCCTGCATCATGGTTGGAACATCTGTATTCAATGAAATAACACCGCTTCCATCCGCAATCAGCTTTTGCCCCTCTTCTGAAATCATACAATCCAGCACATCCAGCGCAGTATCCAGTTTCTCCCGGTCTTTTTCCAGGTTTTTGTTAAATGCAATGTTTAATGACGGAGTCATGTACACATAGGATTCATCCGATGTCTGTGAAAAGTAAGGAATACGGATCAGCTCCGCATCCATCTGTTTCTGCAGCTGCTGCATAACCGTCGGATGTCCATGAAACATTGCTGATTTTCCCTCCGCAAACATCTGGGTTCCTGTATTGATGTCAATATTGATATCTTCTTTACCAAAGTACGAGTCTTTAAGAAACTGACTGGTTTCTGAAAAAATACGTTTCCATAATGCATCATCAAACTTTACTTCATCCACTGCAGTTTCTGCACCGTTTCGCCATTCAATACCATCCAGGCTTGTAAACTCACCGATTGCCGCCGCCTGGATGATTTCATTATTAGACCAGTCTTCACCAAGATCCATGGAATACGGTTTTATGCCATTATCATAAAACTGCTGACAGGCCTGTACATATTCCGCATAATTTTCTGGGATCTTTACGCCATACTGATCAAACAGTGTTTTGTTGGCAATGATCGTCTGCGGAATACCACAGATTGGCAGCCACTGAATTTCATCCTCCTCATTCTTATAATATTGCACCGCATAAGAATAGTACTTGGAAACAACATCATAAGAAGCAAAATCCATAAGATAAGGCTGTAAGTCCTGTGCATCTGTTCCAGAGAATCGACGTACTGTTATGATATCCGGTAATTCATCATGTTCTTTAAAATAACTGTATAAATCGGTATCATTGTTACCAATAATAAATTCAATATCCTGATCAGGAAACTGTTCATGGATATAGGGTGCAATATTTTTCATCAAACGATTTTCCCACAGATAAACGGTAAGATGATCATCATTTTTAGATACTTCTTTCTTTGACTGTCCACATCCAGACAAGACAGCAGTTGCTACAAGTACACCTGACACCACTGCAATCAGACAATGTTTTGCCTTTTTCATACTTTTGTTTTCCTCATTCTTTCCTGATAAAGTCATTATTGTTACGTCTATGAAATAACACCACAAGAAAGAATCCTGCAAGCAGGATTCTTTCTTGCGATGGGTCGCTTCAGCGACATAATTCCTCTCCGTCGCAGTGCGATCCTGCCCGGAGGGCTTTTTTATGTTATAGGAACATTACGGAGTAATTTCCTATAACATAAAAAACACTGTCAAACAGACAGTGCACCTCATTTCATGCAACTGGCTGCCATTTTAAAGGCCCTGTAGCTTTGCGTCCCAGACTTTCATCTGGTTTGCCGATTTCCTTATTATAGCTTTTAAACTTATGCCAAAAACTGGTTTTATTATACTATAGCGCTCTACTGTACACAAGAAAAACATTACCGTTTTAATGCCCGAAAACAAAAAAAGAACAGCCGATATATACATCGAACCGTTCTCCTACTTCCGAAGTCCACGCAACATTGACATCACTAATACTAATTATCAATTTGGCAAACATACAATTCCATCAAAAAACATATTTGTAAATAAAAAATGAAGATACTTTCGTTTCCGCAAAAGTCATTTTCGATTATATTATTTTCATGATATCACAGTCAATAGTATCTGTCACATAAAAGTCATGAATTTTTTCATATGACTGGTTATAAAAGCATGGAGGAACTATTCAGACTTACTCAAAAAGGTTCCACAATCTGATCCGCAAAGATGAGCAGCAACAGATAGAAACAAGCATCTGGAAACAGATCGACAGCGGCAATGAAAATGACTATATTCACTTTCATCTTCGAAAAGCTGACGGAACTTACCTTTCTGTACTTGACCATGGAAGAATCGTAGAAAGCCAGCAATACGGAAGAGTATTTTATGTATTGTTCATGGATTGGGAAGATATGCATATTCGTTACAGTGATAAATTTTCTGAATAATAAATATTACAAAAAAGAAAATCCGGTTCATATTTTTAATCCGAATAGAATTATTTTATCTACAAAAGGCACCAGCCAGCTTATCGACTGATGCCTTTATATTTTGCATGTGATCAACACTTAAGCAAGCGTCCTCACTTCGATCAGATTTCCATTACGTTCATAGTCCCCTGTGAATAGACTTTCTCGAATCGATCATTTTTCCCATTTAAACACCCTCCGGTTTTAAATTATATTTTTTCTCCTGATTTAATATCCAGGCAAATGCTTTTGCTGTTCTCATATCCGGCTCCCGGTAATGATTACCCGAATTCCATTCCAATGTACAATCTACGCCGCATTTCTTAAGCCAATCATACCCGCTCCGGATGCAGTTTCCGACCTGTGCCATAACCGGATTTCTCGTCTTTTCCTCTTTGTCACCCAGACTCAGATAAACAGTTTTGCTCTTAATTTCATGTTCCCTCATATAATCAATAAATCCAGGAAACCAGACGGACGGAGATATCGCAGCAATTCCTGTAAACACATCGGTTTGGTATGCTGTCCATAAGGAAAACAGTCCTGCCAAAGAATAACCGCCAATATAGTATTTTTTCTTATCTGAACAAAGCGTCAGTATTTTCTCCAGCGTTTTAACTGCTCCTCCACCAAAACCGCCATCCTTAAATACAGCCGGTGCCTTCCACGGCGAAAGCTCATCGTTCCAGTCATCAATTTCCACCGCAATATATTTGAAATCCGCGGAAGTTAACCTATGTATTTCCCTTACCTCGTTTTCTACCCATGAAAGTTCGTGTTTTCCGACAGGTTGGATCAGAACAGTGTCCGATTTTCCAAATTCATATGTTTTCATCCATGCCTCCATCACACTTTAATTGATATCTACAGTATATCATTTTGCAGTATTACAATCAATGCATGAAACGCAATACCTACATGTTTGTCAGCAGGATTATGGTTTTTACTCCGCGGATGAACTGCTCCCCGTCTCTTTTCTGTCTCTTTTTTAAACCTTGTATTTTCAGGGTTTCTGTACTATAATGAAGATCAGAAAGAGATTATTACATCAAAATACTACTATAATTTTCTGTTGAAAAATCAAATCATCTCCCATCAACCTGGAAATTCAGGGAGAGTTGTTCTGATAATATTATGAAAAAGATGATCGAAGCCCAGGAAAGACAGATGTCCAGTGGTTCTCAGGGTGGACAGTACTAATCAGATAAGAACCTCATAGTTGAGGAACTGACGAAAGAAAACCGATGGTGATGATTGAAAAACAACAGTCAAAGCCATCGGTTTTATTTTTAGGCATTTATTTTATTTGTGTCTTTTTCATACAGAAATTCTTCCGGTAATGTAACCTTAAAGTCCCTGGCCAGTGCACGGAAATTATCAGGTGTGATAGTCTGGAGTTTTGTTGGTGACATGGACAAAATCTTTACCAGGATCTCTGCAGATTTCTCTACTGTATGAAGCAGACCAAAGGTAAGATCAAAGTCCTCACCGGAACAGAACATTCCATGATGTGCCCAGATAACAACATCATATTTCTTCATTAACTCAGCTGTCTTTACCGCAATCTCCCGTCCGCCCGGTACCATCCATCCTACTACACCTACACCATCAGGAAATACTACCGGACACTCTGTGGCAGATTCCCACAGTTCTCTGGTAAATACTTTATCATCCAGAGGCAGCACAAAAGTCAGGGCAATAGTATTCGTTGTATGGGCATGATAGATAACACGATGTCTGCCGTTTGTCAGTTTCTTTTTCACCTCATGATTCATCAGATGGGTAGGTAACTCACTGGTAGGCCTGCCGCCTTCTACCAGTCCCCAGCGTACTCTGTAATTAACACCTTTATCATCCAGTTCAATAATAGCCAGGCATACCTCCGGATCCTCGATAATATTTCGGAAATATTTGCCGCTTCCCGTTACCAGGAAAAACTCTCCTGCCAGTCCCGGTACTTCTGTTCCAATAGGTTTCCATTCTCCGCTCTCATTTAGACGGGGACGAATCATCTCAACTTCCTCCGGTTTCAGACGATAACTCAGATTACCACCATTTCTCTCATGCCAGCCCTGCAGGTAGCCATCGTTTGCCATTTTAATAAATCCCCGTACAAATTTTGAATCTAAAATTTTCATGATCGTTTCCTCCGCTCTTCATCCATCATATAATAATTGACCTGTTTTGATGTTGTTGTTTTTTGCCGTTATTTAAATGTGGTTTTGTTTGGTTTTACTAGGTATAAATTGTTTTTTTCTTGCTTACAAGCTTATTATATATGGTTTTATGTGGTTTGTAAAGCATTTATTTTAAAAAACACCTCATAATCCCACATCTATCGCAGAAGCATTTTTTGTGCATAATGCATACTCATATCATTTATATATTATGCAGATTGCGGGAATGAGTTTTTTATAGAAAAAACAGCAGCCACAGGAATTCATCACTGTACGTATTTGCCTGTAATTGCAAAGCCATGATCCATAGGTCCGCTTCCGGCACCCAGATCCAGCATGGCAGACAGAGCACCTGAAATGTAGTCCTTTGCCCGTTCTACAGAGGTTGGCAGATCATAACCCTTAGCCAGATTGGCTGCAATAGCGGAGGAAAGGGTACATCCGGTTCCATGTGTATTGGGATTATCAATACGTTTTCCCTCAAACCAACGATAGCCGTCTTTAAAGTACAGCAGATCATTGGCATCATTTAGCTGATGCCCACCTTTACATAAAACAGCACACTGATACTGCTGTGCAATCTGCCTGGCTGCTTCAATCATATCTTCCCCAGTACAGATTTTCATGCCGGTGAGCACTTCTGCCTCCGGGATATTCGGAGTCAGAACAGCAGCCAGGGGAAATAGCTCCTGTTTTAGAGTATCAACCGCATCCTCACTGATCAGTCTTGCCCCACTGGTTGCTACCATAACAGGGTCTACTACAATATTCCGAGCCTGATACTCTTTCAATTTCCGGGCTATTACAGAAATCAGTTCACGATCTGATACCATTCCGATTTTCACTGCATCAGGAAAAATATCTGTAAACACACTGTCCAGCTCCTGTTCCAGAAACTCCGGTGTTGCATTGAAAATAGCAGATACACCTGTGGTATTCTGAGCTGTCAGTGCAGTAATCGCACTCATGGCATAGACACCGTTTGCCATCATGGTCTTAATATCTGCCTGGATACCGGCACCTCCGCTGGAATCACTTCCTGCAATTGTTAAAGCTGTTTTTCTCATTTTTATCTTTCCTGCCTTTAATTATTCTTCTCTTCTGTTATCTCTGCTGCAAGCATCCTGCAGGTTTCATTTTTCAGGTTTTCTGCTGCTTTTTTAATATCTCTCTGGGCGTAAATAGCACTGATCACCGCAATTCCACAGATGCCGCTTCCTGCCAGTTCTCTTACATTTTCCTCAGTGATGCCGCCAATGGCAATAACCGGAATGGAAACCGCCTTGCAGATATCCTTCAATGTATCAAAAGATATTTCCTTGGCATCTGCCTTGGAATCTGTGTGAAATACAGCTCCTACTCCCAGGTAATCGGCGCCTCGCTCCTGGGCAAGAACTGCCTGCTCTACGGTCTTGGCTGTAACCCCGATAATTTTATTCGGCCCCAGCTTGGCCCGTACATCACCTGCCTCCATATCGCTCTGTCCCACGTGAACACCATCTGCGTTGATGGCAGCAGCAATATCCACATTATCATTTATTACAAAGGGAACCTGATATTCCCTGCAAAGCTTCTGCAGTTCTCTGGCTTCTTCCAGAAAATGTTCTTCATCCAGTTCTTTTTCCCGAAGCTGTAAAAAGGTTACACCGCCTTCCAGACTTTCTTTTACTACGGAATACAGGGTGCGTCCATTTAACCAGTGGCTGTCTGTAATAGCATACAGCTGCAGATTTTTTCTGTCTGCGTTTGTTTTTCTTTCCAAAATAATGATCTCCTTATAATTTTATTTTCAAATTTCTCAGATACTCTTTTTTTTCAGGCGAAATTCTCCTGCTCTCCAGTGCTTTCTGGATTGCTTTATTATGGGTCCATGGCTCCAGGATCTGCTTTTGTATGTAAGGAAGCGTTACCTCATACTGCTTCACCAACGCAATGCTGAAATACCATGCAGCTGCCATTTTTACATAAAATTTTTCAGACTCTATGTTTGCAACAAGTGAAAGCATTTCCGGGTCAAATGCATCATCCAGATAGAAACCAAGTAAAGTCACGATTCCAAATCGGACGGTATATTCATGGTCACTTTGAAGCCATTTTTTTATCCTTTCATATATATAAGGCAAATGTTTTCTGAAGATTTTAGGGGACAGCATATCACAGGTTGCCCAGTTATCTACATAGGGCAAAAAACGCTCCAACTCTGCCAAAAAAGTCTCTATATCTTCAGGATAAAGCAAAGACAACAAAGCACCATGAAGGTTATTTTCTTCATAATAATCATGAGGAAGTTTTTGTATAAATTCTTTTGCTTCCGGCATTTGAAATATTTTTTTGGCATAACTTCGCAGATCTGGGGTGCGTACGCCGATGATCCTGTCACAGGAAATATTGGGCATCAATTTTGCCTGGAATACCCGATAGCCCTCATCCTGTAATTCAAATAATCCACTGGTAATCATACTGTCATTCATATTTATTCCTGCCTTCACAAACATTTATTTCATATTACCTGATACATTATACCTTACTGTCATAAAAATAGCCAGTCCCATTTTTTGTGTATTATATACAAATATTCAGAAATAATCATTTGATATTTATATATTATACTGGAAATTTTCAGATAGTAGTGTTATAATATTCACATGAAAAAAACTTCACAAAGGAGGGTTTGACTATGAGTAAACGTGTGATTACTATCAACAGAATGCTTGGCAGTAATGGTCGACTGATCGGCAGGGCTTTAGCAGATGAGCTGGGATTTGCTTTTTATGATAGAGAGCTGATCGATATTGCTGCAAAAAAAGAAAATATCCCCCACGACCTGCTTGAAAAGGTGGATGAAAAAAGGGGCAGCCAATGGCGTTTTCCTATTGACCATGAACTGCAGCTGGACAGTGAATTTCATTTTGTTCCCATGAATGATGTACTCTTTGATCTGCAGCGTAAGATCATCCTGGAGGCAGCCCAGAAGGAGGATTGTGTCATTGTAGGCAGATGTGCCAATCATATCCTGCAGGATAATTGTCTCAGTGTATTTATTTATGCTCCTTATGATTACCGTGTCCAGACCGTAATAGAACGTACAGGCCGTGAAGAAAAAAGTGTTCAGAAGCTGGTCAAGAAAGTAGACAAGGAACGTCGCACCTACTATGAATATTTTACTGACAGAAAATGGACAGATCTGTCCCAGTATCATCTTTCCATTGACAGCAGTAAATTTGATCAGGATACTATTGTAAAAATGATCAAGCTTGGTCTGTAAATGCCAGCTGACAGCATTTTACATTCCATAGCCAAAATAAAACAGGCAGAAGGAATTTCCGGTAAGGAAATTCCTTCTGCCTGTTTTTATACTTATAATCATTCTTCTGTTGTTTCTATTTATCATAGCATTATGTTTATCACATTTCACTTACAGAAGACAGTATTTTTCTTAATTTACTGCCATAATCCTTTCCTGCTGCCCAACCGCCGCCATAGGGATTTTCCTGAATCCCCAGCCACTCCACATAAGGAGCAGTTTCTCTGGTTACATAGTCAAAGCGCTCATCTACGCATTCCTGATTTAAAGCTTCGGAGGATGCATAAGCCTTCAGATGCTGTACCTGTGCCCGCAGTCCTGTACGGACATCAGGGAAAGAATTTCCCTTCACTCCGTCTCCGGTTGTTCCCAGTCCTGCAAAATTAAACTGGGTAATCTCAGAATCACCACCATAAGACAGCCATCCGGTTTCCAGCATGGATTGTGCAAATACCACCTCACCACGGACATTTTCAGCATTGGCTTCCTCAATGATAATATTACAGAAAGTTTCAATATCCGGTGCCCCACCTGCTCCCAGTGCCTCCGCAGGATAAGGAATACCCTGCTCATTATACAGAGAACACATGGCATTTACTGTTACAGTGGTTCCACCCATAATCGTATAATACCCATAGGTGTTATCTGTGGGATCCTCATTGGAAATCACTGCATCTGAGGATTCTGCCAGATATTCAGGCTTTGATATCTGTCCTTCCCCTGAATGATCCGGTTCCTGACTGTTATCCGATAGTGTCTGATCCTGCCCGGCACTTACGAAAGCAGGTGCCCCGAACATCAGGGCACCTGTCATTGTCATAAGCAGCCAGAAATATTTTCCCGGCACTTTTTTCATCTTATGCGTTTACCTTTCTCATTGCAGCTTCTACTACATGACCAACCAGTACAGAAGTTGTAACACTTCCAACACCGCCAGGTACAGGTGTAATAGCATCTACGATAGGCTCTACTGCTGCGTAGTCAACATCACCACAGAGTTTGCCTTCTGCATTTACGTTGATACCTACATCGATGATTGTCTGGCCTTCTTTTACATATTCAGCACCAACAACACCTGCACGGCCTGCTGCTACAATAATGATATCTGCTTCACGTGCTACAGACGGCATATCTACAGTTCTTGTATGGCAGATTGTAACAGTTGCGTTTTTCTTAACCAGCATCATTGCTGCAGGTTTACCAACAACAAGGCTTCTTCCGATTACTACTGCCTTTTTGCCTGTGCAGTCGATTCCGTAATGATCAAGAATTTCCATACAAGCCTGTGGTGTACATGGCGGGAAACCGATCTTTTTGCCTGTGAATACACCGGACATGGAAAGGTCTGTCATACAGTCAACGTCTTTTTCAGGAGCAAGTGCATTCTCGATCACTGCCTGATCCAGATGTTTTGGAAGCGGACGGAATAATAATACGCCGTGAATGCTGTCATCTTTGTTTACTTTATCGATAGTTGCAAGAAGCTCTTCCTGGGCAACGTCCTCCGGAAGTAAGATTTTCTCACATGCAACACCTAAAGTTTCGCAACGTTTTGTTGCTCCTCTTTCATAGGAGATATCGCTTGGGTTCTCACCAACACGGATGATGCAGAGGGTAGGATTTACTCCTTTTCCCTGAAGCTCTGCTACATTTGCTTTGATTTTTTCGTTTAATGCTGCTGTTACTTCTTTACCTAATAACTGCTTAGCCATTGATTGTTTCCTCCCAAATTGCACTCATTTTTCAAAAACTATTATTTCAGTCTGCCAAGTACGCTGTTAAATGTGTCATCTGCGATCTTTGTATATTTCTCAAGCATGGCATCTGCTTTTCTGTTTAATTCTTCTGCATACTCTCTGTCAGCCATGGATTTTGTGTTGATGTATACATTCAGGCTGGCACCCTGTAATGCTGCCTTACAGAAAGCTGCACCAACACCAGCATCACTGATAGCAAGCTTGGAGCCCTTTGCGCCGAATTCTACGATCAGCTCGATTGCTTCACAGCATTTCTCCATGATTTCCATAGGAACGGAGCAAGCATCTTTTAATACAATCTCCATGACTCTTGCTTTCTCAGCTTTTTCTTCCTCTGTCTCTTTTGGCATTCCATATGCTTTGGATAATGGTTCGAATACTTCAGCATCACGTTCGATCAGACGAAGGAAATCCTTCTGAAGCTGATCACATTTTGCCTTTAATTCATACATTTCTTCTTCTACATCTGCATATTTCTTCTTGCCTACAGTAAGGCTTCCTACCATATTGCCAAGAGCTGTTCCTACAGCACCAACCAGTGCAGATGCACCGCCGCCGCCCGGAACCGGAGCCTTAGATGCCAGAACTTCAACGAATTCTGTACATGTACTTGTTGAAAATCCCATTTTTTTCTCCCTCTTTCTGTTTATATTTATTTATTTGACTCTGATATTTGTGGATTATTCGCAGTTTCCATAATCCTGATATCATTTGTCATTTCTGAACGCATTTCAGATATGCTTTCAGAGAACCAATGATCACATCTCCCATAACTGCCATATCCTCTGCCTGGAAAGAAACAGGAAAATTATCTGAAAAAAGGATCTGTGAGGAAGGTGGAAATTCCTCATCCCCTTCCCAGAGGATCATCTGTATTTTATACTCCGGGAAAATTTCCAGCTCATAGGCAATATCTCCATGTTTCACTGAAACAGCTTTGATATGCTCCATGATCGCTTTAAAATCTCCCAGACGATTTCCATAGGAAAATGCCAGACGTTTGATGCATCTGCCGTCAAACTGCCTTAAATATACTTCTCCCCATGGCATCTCACGGTATGTCTTAAATTTTCCGGAGCTTTCAGATTTCACACCGTTTAAAAGAAAACGGATAGTCAGGATTCTGGCATAGATCATGTCCTCCAGCGGATAAAAGCCCTTATCATCCGGCGTATGTGTTACTTCAAAATCCGGCCATGTAATCTGATACTGTGTTCCAAGAAAAGTTAAAGTCAGTTTTTTTGTTTCTTCATCGTAAGGAATAGACAGTCTGGAAGCAATTTCCTTCGGATCTGCAGCTGCAAACTCCTGAGTATAATGCTCCCATGGCATTCTTTCCTTACTGTCTTTTTCATAATTTAAGTCATTTAAGCTAAAAGCCATTCTAAGTCTCCACAGACAGGACAGACAAAATGTACTTGCCTGCCCTGTTACTTTTTATTCATTCAAGCGCGGCAATCGTTACGGTTCACTCCCGGTAACCTGCCGTATGCCGTATAAATATCAGCGGTTCTGAATCTCTTCCATTACTGTCGGGAACATACTGGTATCTGTATGAGGAATGAAACATGCACCTACAAATTCATCCATATAAATCGGCACTGTAGAAAGTTCCATATATGTCATATTGGAAGCAAGTTCATAAGTCTTCTTCTCTGCCGGTGTTGACAGAAGCATCAGATAGGCACCTGTCAGAGAGGAGTTACCAATGTAGTGGAATTTCTCAATGGGGATATCCGGGAACATACCGATGTTGACTGCATTCTGCATGTTGATACCGCTTCCGATACCGCCTGCAACATATACGTCATCGATCATGCTCACATCGAAATCCAGAGAAGTAAGCATTGTACGGATTGCTGAGAAGATGGCACCTTTGGCACGGATAAAGTTGTCAATATCAACTTCTGTAATCTCAACATCTTTTACAGAACCTGCCTCTTCCTCAAATGCAAGGATATAGCTGCCCATTCCGTATTTGTCATGTTTGATTCTCTTTCCTTCACGGATAAATTTACCCTTGGGGTTGATGATTCCGCAGATATAAAGTTCACTGATCACATCGATGATACCGGATCCACATAAACCTACAGGTTTGGTTCCCGGATCACCTACGATCTTGTAGGTGGGCTCCATAGTCTCTTTGTCAATGGTACATGCTTCGATGGCTCCATCTGTGGCACGCATACCACAGCTAATGTCACCACCTTCAAAGGCAGGACCTGCAGAACATGCACAGCTCATCATAAAGTCTGAGTTTCCAAATACAAGCTCTCCGTTTGTACCAAGGTCGATAAACAGTGAAAACTCCGGCCTGTTCCAGATCTGGCTGACCAGGGTTCCGGCTGTAATATCGCCGCCTACATAGCTTCCGATATTCGGCGCCATAATAATATGAGCGTCTTTATTAATATCAATTCCCACATCAGAAGCAAAGAGGGAATTGGTCTTAAAGAATGCAGGGATATATGGTTCTGTACGTAATGGATCAGAATTAATTCCTGCAAACAGATGATTCATAGTTGTATTAGATGCCACGCACATTCTGTATATGCGGTTTTTCGGGAATTTTGCACTTTTGCACATCTCGTTGATCATCGGATTGATAGTTTCTTTGATCACAGCATCCTGCAGCTTTTGCTGGCCGCCTGGTTTCTGTGATTCTACAATTCGGTTAATAACGTCTGCACCAAAACGGATCTGTCCGTTTCCGGCAGAACTCTTTGCCAGAATCTCACCATTCTCCATATTGATCAGTACAGCGGAAACAGTTGTTGTACCAATATCGATTGCCAGACCACCGATTACTACATCTTCGTCTTTACCGAAGATATCATACACAAACATATCGTCAGAAGTAGCGCGGATCACACATTTTACTGAAAAATTACTCTCTCTCAATACATCCGGAAGTTTTTTCAGAACTGTATAAGGGATTCTGACTCTGCTGATATTCAGATACTTCCGCAGTGCCCTTGTAAGTCTCTCGTTATCCGGCATTGTGTCATCCAGAGACGGAGGATCCATTGTGACATCCACAACTTCCAGACTGTTCTTCAATTCGATGCCTGCAAGCTCTACATCTCTTTTGGCATTTTCAAAAATGGCTATTTCCTCTTTAGAGCTTAAATCAGCTACTTTCATTCTGCTCTTATAGGCAGATGCAATATCAGGTACCAGCACATCCACATCAGCACTGATTTTGCTGCAGCAGGCAAGGCGCCATCCTTCCTGATATTCCTCATCAGAAATATGTAATGTCTTTTTGCTTTCCAGTTCTCCGCTCTTTAACTGGACACGGCATTTTCCGCAGGCTCCGTTTCCGGAACAGGGTGCATCGATGGCCACATTGGCTCCACGAGCTACCTCAAGTAAATTATCCCCCGCATTGGCAAACGCTTCTACCACACTGCCATCTTCGAATGAAAATGTTACCTTAAACATTCGGCAACCACCTTTCTCATAGTCGTTAATAGCCTGTAATAAAACAAGGGCTGAAGACCGAAGCCTTCAGCCCCCATAATTATGTATTCAATTAAATACGCTTTTCAGATAATACTGATTAGATTTCCAGATAGGAATCTGCATACAGTGTATTACCTTTGAATACATCACAGGATTTAATAGTTTCCATCAGACGAAGATCGTTAGGGTTAACGATCGCAGATGTAAGACCATTCATCATAGCCATTGCTACAAGAGCAGAGTCCATGATCGGACGGATATGTTTTGGCATACCGTTACTGTTGTTAGAAAGACCACCTGTGGAGTTCAGTCCCATTTCAGAGAACATTTTGATTGCTTCAAGAACTTCCATCTGTTTTTCCTGCATTCCTTTTACAACCAGGAATAACGGGTCAAACCAGAGATCTTCAGCTTCCATACCAAGAGACATACCTCTTTCAAGCATGTTCTGGCAATGCATCATACGTTCATCATTGTCTGCTGCTACCATACCGGAAGAGCAAAGTGCGATACAGATGGCATCGTTTGCTGCTGCAAGGTCGATGTTTGTGATTCTGTCACCAGCATCAGCAGAGTTAACGATCGGTTTTCCTTTTGCTCTGTTGTATACAGAGATACCAGCTTCAATAGCTTTCTTGTTTGTTGTATCCAGTGCAAGCGGAACATTGTCAAACTCTGACTGAAGGAGCTGTACTGCCCATTTCATCAGATCTTCTCCATCGTTCTCAGCAGGTCCGATGTTTACATCAAGGTAAGTAGCACCAGCATCAAGCTGCTGTTTTGCTCTTTTGATGATCGGCTCTGGATCTCTTTCTGTAAATGCTTTGTTTACTGCAGGTGCAGTAGTGGAAAGTCTTTCTCCGATTGTTACAAATTTTGCCATAACCGTGTTCTCCTTTTTATTTATTTACACAGGATATAACCTGTATGCTTCTTATTAAATGCCAGACCGGATCCATGACCGGTCCGGCATCTCACACCGATTAGATCTGACCGTCTGCCTGCATATCCTTTAAGAATTTAACAAGCTGTACAGCTTCTCTTGGTCCAACGATGATTTCCCATCCAGGAAGTTTTGCTTCAAGGTCACCCTTAAGAACTGCTACCTTACCTGGGATAATAAGCTTTCTGGATTTCACCTTAGGCTCAACATTTTCTTTGATGTAAGAAGAAATGCTGTTGCCGGAGAATTTACCAGCTGCCCAGGATGTCAGTACGGAAAGTCCGCCTGCATCATTGATTACCAGGTTAAGCGGAACACCGGAACGCTCCAGCTCGCCGGATACAACGAAATATGTAAGAGCGAAGTCTACAGTAGTAACTACTACAGAATTCTCATCAGCACCATTTAACGGATAGATGCCTGGCTCAACTTTCATTGGCTTCTGTGGGTCAGTGTAAACGTTCTGACGCAGGCCATATAACGGAAGAGCTTCTGCATATGTCATCTGCTCCATAACGATGATGGAACCATATTTCATTGTAAACATAGATGCTAAAGCTGCCTGTAAGTGAAGGTCACCTTTTGCGATCTTAACAAGGTTTACGATAGATGGATAACCAAATGTTCTGTCCTGATCTTTCAGAGCTGCACGACGAACCTGTACAGTGTTTGCAAAGGTTTCTTTAATGTCAGCGCCTGTTGTATCAAGAACAAGGTTCTTGTTTCCAAGTTTTTCAAGAGCTGCTGTTGTATCATATAATTCATTTAAGTCTTTTCCGGATACACCGAGAACAACACCTGCTTCTGTAGCAACTGCGTTCATTGCTTCATAGTTGGAAGCATCTGCACCGTTTAAGACCGGTTTGCTGTCTTTGCATACTGCAAGAGCGGCTTTAGCAATTTCAGGATCTTTGCATTCAAGAACTAAAGTTCTTCCAAGACCTGCTGCTTTTTCTACAAGTGCTGTATATTTAGCTGCATCTGCACCCTCGCCACAGTTTACATATACAAGTTCAGCATACATTCTTTCACCGATACGGTCATAATCTACCTTCGGGATCTCTGCAAGTTTCGCCTCTACTGTAGCATCATCCATGCATGTGCACAGAGCTACTGCATATCTTGGCTTGCTTACAAATGTTTTTTCATGTCTGAATAATACTGTTTCTCCACCCAGAGTGTGCTCTTCTGCACCAGTACCAATTTTGATTGTCTTCATTGGCGGAGCAGTTGCCTCGGAAAGAGATGCTAAAGCATCCTCAGACATATGCGGACATTGTTCGATTTTCATAGCGCCCTGAGCAACCTTCATAGAGAAAGCCATACATGTTGGGCATCCGCATTCCTTACAGTTTTTCTTTGGTGTTAATTTAAAGATCTGAATACCATTCAGTGCCATTTTATTTGTTCCTCCTATTCAATTACGCAAGTGCTTTGATCATTCTGGAAATAGTTGCAACAGCTTCCGGATGTCTTAAGATGACTGCATCAGATCCGGCTGCAAGGTCAGCAGCAGCTGTCATAACTTCCATATCGATTCCACGCTCTTCTTCCGGTCCCCATTCAGGCATGTCAGCTTCAGAAGCTGTAGCTTCTTTTACGCCCCATGTCTCAGCGGATACCGGTGTAATGATAGGCATCTGCAGCATGTTATCATTCTGAGATAAAGCTGCACCTTTGATACGGTCCATTGTAGATACAACGTACTCATATCCATATCCGGCAGCAGCACTGCCGATATTCATAACGATCTTCTGTGCGTTAACGCCTAACTGAGTAGTTACAACGTTAAGCTGTTTAGCAAGGTTGATATCTACGGCAGATTCTGCACCTACGATCTGATCGTAAGCAAGTCCTGCTGCAGCACCGATTGCTTTGTAGTTTTCTTCTTTTTCAGAAAGGATCAATACATTTCTTCCCTGAAGAGCTTCAGCTACTTTTGGAAGAAGTTCAGCGTCTTTTTCTACGTTCTTGCATCCTTCTACTACTAATGGTGTATCAATGGAATCTGCAACGTCTTTTACAACTGCAATAAGTTCATCAACAGATTTGTTTACACCGTTCGGATCTCCGCCTTCAAGGATAAGCGCTACAAAATCAGCACCTTCCATAGCTGCTGCTTTTTTAGCCATTTCTCCAATTGTGGAAGCTCCGTCATAGTATGCTTTGATACCTTCGGATACAACATTCTCAAGACCCATATCAGAGATCTCCACACCGATTTTAGGTGTGTTTTCTGATGGTGCATCAAAAGAATAAAATGGATAAGTAGAATCTCCGCCGATTGTTACAGTCTTATCTCCGCTGCCAATGGTGACTGTATTAATCTTTGCATTGAATTTCTGAAGTTTCTGATTAAACGGCATTTTTTTGGCCTCCTTAAAAAATTACTGTGTGTATGTATCTTTTCGCAGACTTACACATTATGTCGAATGTAGTATACAACATTATCATACTTATTGACAAGAGCAGGATGTTATGTTTTGTTAAAAATGCAACAATCTTTATACTGCATCTATAAATACAGCAGCTGATCATACATTTATCGCTGACCGGTCATACACTCCGCACATATTACCGGGCAGCATATATTACATCCATACCTTATCTTTACGAAATATAAGTGCTGTACTTTCACAGGATCACAATATTGTCCGTCTTTGAACATAATATACTATGGTTTTTATATATACGCTGTTTAGCGTTTAAACCCGGAGGCTTATATCAAGCCTCCGCATGACTCGCATAAAACCTCCGGGGAAACCACCAGACTTTACATCATCGGATCAAGAGCTAATGCCGGATGGCCTTTTTCTGTAAGGAAACCAACCAGTGTTTCCGGATCAGTAGCAATTGTTTCATCACCGATCATATCTGTAAAGTTGTCAATTCCATAGAGTTCTTTTGCTGTGTTGTTAAGACGTTCAGCAACAAACTCTTTCAGTTCTTTTGGCATCCATACGATACGTTCAATACCACCTTCTGCCTTCATGAACTTCTTGGAGCTGATGAAATGTTTACCATGTCCCATGAAACCAGGTGTCTGAACACCACCACCTGTCATGGATGCCATTTCTGAGAATGTCATTCCAAGAGGTGTCATGCCTGCATACTCACGGTTAGCGATAACAACACCATTGGAGAATGGCTCGATACCGCAGATACACTCGAAGCATCCGCATGATGTCATAGGATCCTGCATGATAGAGTACAGTGTAACGTGCTCTAATGCACCCTGGGAGAATTTCTTAACAGCTTCATCTACATCTTCATAAGAACCAAGGTTCTCATCAATAGGTCTTTCTTTTGTGATTACCTGGCAAGGTCCGTTTGGATCCAGCTCGTTGGTAGCTTTTGCATCCAGCCATGAAACGGCACCGCAAAGTCCAAGTCTCTCAGGTGTAACAACACATACGTGAGACGGGGAGAATGCCTGGCAGAGGATACAGCTGTAATATACATCTACAGATTCGTCTGTCAGAGTATTCAGACGGTCATCACGTTTCTCGAAGATCGGGATAGCAACTTCATGACGGATTCTTGTACACTCAGCAGGATCTGTATAAATAATAACTTCACATTTATCAACAACTGCGTCAAATTCGTTCTTAACCTGTGTATAGAGAACTTCACCGATATGTTTGATCTTGAATCCTGCAGCAAATGCGTCCTTACTGATACGGATTCTCTGCATATCTCTCTGTCCTGTATGGTATACACCTTCAATACAGTTGATGTAGTTATGGAACTTACGCTCGATAACCGGTTCAAAGTCAGGCTGCATGTTCTTGCCGGCAACTTTAACAACATATGCAATGCTGTTCTTGCTGCCAAGTTCCATATCGTCTACTTCCGGACCAACAACAGTAATCTTGTGGTCTTCTACTTCGCTCGGTTCACATGTATGTACAAGCTCTGCACAGTCTACACGGGAACCATCAAATTCAACCTGCATATCTTTACGACGGATGATCTCACCTTCGAATGCAGATGCGAAAGCAACAGGGATATCAATGTTTGTAATTTTGATCTTGATGTCACGAGCTTCCAGAGAAGTTGCATTCCATTTGGAGATGTCTTTCTGGCAGATAAGGCTCTTCGGTACTCTTGCAACATCTTCCTGATTTGTGATAACCGGGAATCCAAGAGCGATAGCGCCTGCACCACAAGCTACGATCACATCATTTAATGGTGCAAATGCATTAACAAATGCAGGTACACGTTTCATTGTGTAATCCATCAGAGTTGCAGCATCACCTGGTTTCACGTTACCGAAGATAAGAGCTGCACGAAGTGCTACAGATACTACATGGATAACTGCTGTAACATCTTTTCCAAGCGGGATAACACGTACGTTAGCACCTGTCTTGTATCCAACTTCCTCTAACTGGTCAATAACGTCACCAACCAGAGTAATCAGGATACCCTGAGACTGATAGGATTTAACAAGGTCTGCTGCTTCCTGAGCGGAAGGAGCTTTTCCAAGGATAACTGCTACACCAGGGATATCGCCTGTTACAAGCGGTACACCAAGTTCACGGATCACTGCATCAGCAAGATGTCCGTAGCAAGGAGCTTCATAAGGAACTGCTCCGTCGATATATTTCAGAACTTCGATAAATTCTGCGCAGAGAGCTGTAGCAACACCTGACATAAATACGTCATTTGTTCTCTTCTCTCTTGTCATAAGAGTTTTTACTACTGCAAGAGCATCTTTTAACTCTGCAAGAGTTCCAACCTTTGTTCCTGTTACTGCATAGTAGCATGGTAAGGAATATGCTGTATCAGGGAAGCTGACTGCTTTGTCAGCGCCGTATTTCTCAATTGCCTGGTTAATGGCACCCTCTGTCAGTCCATAAACCGCGTCATTTCCCGCAAAAACACTTTCAAATAAAGTCACTTTTGTTTACCTCCTAATATATGAGATTATTGACGATCTATTTTTTCTTTTATCTTAATGATCTCATCGGTAACTGTTTTGCTGAAATCATAGGGGGACTTGCCCTGTCTGTCCGCATCAATTACCTCTGTATTGTAATGAATCATTCCTAAAAGATCTTCCTGTGGAATCCGTTCTCTGATAAAGTTCTCATCATCCTCGTTGCGCACTTTATTTGCAACAACCTTTACCTGAGATACTCCCAGATCCTTTGCCAGACGTTTCACATTCTTGTATGTCTGAACGCTTCTTGCACCCGGTTCGATCACTACGATAAATGCGTCAACCCCTTCTGTGGTTCCTCTGCCGAGATGTTCCAGACCGGCTTCCATATCAAGAATTACTACATCTTCTCTTCTCAGTACCAGATTGTTAATAATACGTTTCAGCATTACATGCTCCGGACATACACATCCGCCGCCGCCTGTCTCGACAGTTCCCAGGACAAGGAGCCGTACGCCATTACAGACCTTACCATATTTCTCCGGAATATCGTCTACTTTCGGATTCAGATGATAGAACTGATTTCCTGCTGTAGCACCTGTACGTTCTTCCACCAGCTTACGCATCTTTGAAATCGGTACAATAGAATCCAGAGTTTCTTCATCAAAACCCAAAGCCAGACCAAGATTCGCATCCGGATCCACGTCTGCTGCAAGAACCGGTCTGCCCTCTGCTGCATACAACCTGGCCAGCGTTGCTGCAAAAGTGGTTTTGCCTACGCCGCCTTTTCCTGTAACTGCTATTTTCATTTTACGTCATCCACCTTTTATTTCGTTTTCAGATCACAGCAGATCAGATTCCTAATGCTGTTCTCTTTTCTTCAATTCTCTCGATCATAAGATCAACTAATTTATCAATGTCTTTTTCTACTGTATAAGCAGCACCGGTCCATTTTCTGGTTCCTTCTGTAAGAAGTTCGCACATTTCTGAAGAACCGGAAACATATGGATCAACACCAAGGAATGTATCAATACCGGTACCTACTACATAGTTACCAATGGATACAGCTTTTTCAGACATCCACTCAGGAGCACATCCAACTACAGGAAGCTGATTGATCTGAAGACCTGAATCTTTTGCAAGTTCAGCAGCAAGAATCATCATACGGGAAATATCTACGCATGATCCCATATGGAGTACCGGTGGGATATCAGCCAGTTCACATACACGTTTCAGACCTGCACCGCAGAGATCTTTGGCAGATTTGTCCATAAGACCTGCTTTTGCGGCTGCCTGTGCTGAACATCCTGATGCAATGATAACGATATCGTTGGCGATACATTTCTTCATCAATTCAATATGTGCATAGTCAGGACGGATCCTAGGATTGTTACATCCGACCATAGCAACAGCACCACGGATAACACCGGAAGTGATGCACTCAAGTAATGGTTTGGTTGTTCCTGTCTCATCAACCTGAGAGTTTGTAACACTGTCAAGAACCTTAACGATTGCTTCTACGGAATATCCAACTGTAGCTTTCTGTTTCAGCTGTGGGATATGTACAAGTTCAGGCTTTCTGTTCTTGAAGTTATCAATAGCCATCTTAACGATCGCTTTCGCATTCTCTCCTGCTGTCTCAGCATTGAATCTGATAAATTCAGCATCCGGCATCTGAGCAATCGGAGAAGTTGTGATAAATTTAGTATGGAAGCATTTGCTTAAAGGTCCTAATGCAGGGAAGATACACTGAACGTCTACTACGATTGCTTCGCAGGCACCTGTCAGTACTACATTCTCCTGCTGCAGGAAGTTACCAGCCATCGGAACACCGCGACGCATAGCTACTTCGTTTGAAGTACAGCATACACCGGAAACAGTGATTCCTTTTGCTCCTACAGATTTTGCATAATCGATCATTTCCTTACTGTCTGCATATTCACAGATCATCTCAGAAAGGCTCGGATCATGTCCGTGTACAACGATATTTACGTTCTCTTCAACCATTACACCAAGGTTAGCTTCAGTGTCAATTGGTTTCGGAGTTCCGAATAATACGTCAGAAAACTCTGTTCCCATCATGGAACCGCCCCATCCATCAGCAAGACCGCAGCGGATAGACTGTTTTACAAGAGCTTCCGGAAGAGAAGAACATCCCATATGAGCCATATGTAAAGAAGTAGAAACCTCACGGTCGATCGCACGTGGTGCAATTTCATTTTCAATCAGTTTCTCTTTCTGTCCTGCTGGCATTCTGTCAAGGAATCTCTGATATCCAAATGGTTTACCATATTCCATCAATCCTGTCTCAGCCATTTCATGAGCCAGATCATAGATATCTTTCCCTTCTGTCTCTACGCCCCATTCTTTGGCAATACGGATCAGTTTTTCAGGATCTTTTACCTGATAGTTTCCACCGTCTTTTGCACAATATAATGTGTGGCAGATTTCACGACCGTGATCAGAGTGAGTAGCTGCACCGCCTGCTGTAAATTTCAGGAAGTTTCTTCCTACGATACCATGGGCGTCACATCCACAGACACCTCTTGGTGCTTTAGGGGTAATACGACATGGTCCCATAGAACAGATACGACAGCAGACACCCTGCTCACCGAATTTACAATGTGGAGTCTGGTTCTTTACACGGAACTGCCATGCGTCAGCTCCAACCTTTGCACCTGTCTCCAAAAGTCTGGCAGTAGCCTCTTCAAACTCTTCCACTGTAGTTAATTTGAATTCACTCATTATAGACCTCCTTTAATTCTGGTTTGCGCATTTTATATGCACGTAATATATTTTTAATAATCCCATTGGCAGGAACCCATCCCCACCCATGGGTTATTTTAACATAAAAAAATTCAAAGCAGTAATACGCTGACAGCCCCTGACTGTACATTTCCGCACAGCCAGGAGCATATTTCCTATAAATCCAGTTTGTCAACTATGGCTCTCAGTGCCTTCTTGACAGGATTGTCTTCCGGAAGCATACTTGTAGGACGGCCTTCGCAGTCATATTCATATACTGCTTCATCCTGAGGAACTACTCCCAGGAGTGTAAGTCCCTGTTTCTGGATTTCCTCTTTGATTCCCTCATTCAGTTCTCCCTTGGGAGCTCTGTTGATAATCAATCCTACAGTCTTCGGATGCATATCACATTCTTTGATCAATTCTGCAATTCTGCCAACTGCCTGTACACCTCTCCGTGAACAGTCACTGACAAGGATTGCTGTCTGCATGCTGGGAAGGACACCTCTACTGATATGTTCCATTCCCGCCTCATTATCTACTACAAAGTAAGGATAATTATTCTGATATTTGGCCAGCTGGGTCTGTAAAAGGCCATTTACATAGCAATAACAACCCTTTCCCTGAGTCCTGCCCATTACCAGAAGATCAAAATCATCATCCTCTACCAGGGCATCCTCGAAGCGCATCTCCGCATAATCTGCCTTAGACATTCCCTTTGGGATCGGACTTTCCTTTGCAAGCTCTGCACGAGCGATTTCCTCACGTACGTCGCCCAAAGTAGTTTTAACCTCTACTCCCAGAACCTCATTCAGATTTGAATTTGCATCAGCGTCCACTGCCAGAATCGGTCCCTTACCCATTTCACACAGATATTGGATCAGCATTCCGCATAATGTTGTTTTTCCTACGCCGCCTTTTCCTGCGACGGCAATAACATGTGCCATAAAACCAGGTGCCTCCTAAATTCTTCTTTAATACTTTTAATCAGATTCTGTACTGTTCTCAAAAGCCTAGTCACATTTCAGCTTTACAATACTGTTTGCAAGATCAACCATAAGGATGCTTCCCTCTACAACTCTCTCATCCCCCATAATATCACGGAGAATCAGTTTGTTTCCGTCCACATCGATCCTTGCTACGTTTTTGAAAATAACAGAATCATCACTTTCCTTGAATACTGTTGCTAAACACATATGCTGTCGCCTCCTATTTCATCTCATCTTTAACAAGTGTCAGAGCAAGTCCAAGACGCATATTGCCTTTCTGGAAATCAGACACCGCTTCCTTGATTGTCTTACATGCAGCGTCCATTCCCATCTTTGCCAGATTATCAGCCATCTGATCCAGTTCCTGAGCATGATGCTCATTATGCTGAAGCATGTAGGTTAGCAGTGCAAGTGTTTCATTCTTGCAGTCTCCCTCCTGACAGCTTCCGCAATGTCCTGTCTCACAGCCATGATCTGTATGTGTATGTCCATGGTCATGTCCCTCTCCATGTGAATGCTCATGAGTATGGGTAGTTCCATCTGCATGAGTATGCTCATGGGTATGTCCGTGTCCATGCTGGACAAGATTACCATTCTCATCTTTGATTAAATGCATATAAATGCCCCTTTCTATACTGAAAACTCTCCTGTTCCTCCATTTACGGGCACTTCAGGGCAGTCTTCATGACAATAAATTATCAATTTAATGTCATTATACATCTTTCCGGTAGTTTTAGCAAGATATTTGACGTAAATAATTACTAAAAAATTCTGAATTCAATGCTTATATATGGTCTATTTTACAAAGTGTGTTAACGCTTTAACCAACATGTTATCTTGTTAACAATGTAAAACGCGAAAATATCATAAAAACAATGTACATATTCTATAAATATATGGTATAATTAATCAGATTGTTGTGTTAAGTATATAGAAGAATTGGAGGAATCATTTTGGAAAATACAGTTTTTCTGAATACCAACAGAGAAATGCCTTTATTAGGGCTTGGCGTATATAAGGCAACAGGAGAAAACGAAGCAGAAAATTCGATTATTTCTGCAGTAGAAAGCGGTTATCGATTGATTGATACTGCTTCGGCATACAAAAATGAAGAAAATGTAGGCCGCGGCATTGCCAGATGCGGAGTTTCCAGAGGAGAGCTTTTCGTAACCACTAAGGTCTGGAATACTGCCCAGCGCATCGGAGATATCCAGGGAGCCTTCGACAGAAGTCTGGAGCGGCTGAAACTGGATTATGTGGATCTTTATCTGATACACTGGCCAGTTCCAGGCTGTTACCTGAGCACCTGGAAAGAACTGGAAAAAATCCAGCAGTCCGGCAGGGCGCTTTCCATCGGTGTCAGCAATTTTGAGATCCGCCACCTGGAGGAGCTGGCAAAAATTTCCGATGTTGTTCCTGCAGTGAACCAGATTGAGTGTCACCCTTTATGCTATCCCAAAGAACTGATTGATTACTGCCAGAGCAGAGGCATTCAGATTCAGGCATATGCCCCCCTTGCAAGAGGAGCTTATCTGGATAACGATGTCATGTGTGTCCTGGGTACCAAGTACGGCAGAACTCCTGCACAGATCGGACTTCGCTGGGCAGTACAAAAAGGTATCTCTGTGATCCCCAAATCCAGTCACCCTGACAGGATCCAAAGTAACAGCCAGATTTTTGATTTTACTATTGAGCAGGAAGATATGGATATTCTGGACACTCTCAACCAGGATTTTCACAGTTCCCATATCCCGGAAGACCTTAGAGATGTAATCTTTTAATCTGAACAATTCTATTAAAAAAGTTCCTGAAATCTGTTTTGGATTTCAGGAACTCTTTTATTTATTCTGTTTCATCATTCCAGGGAAGCATAGGAGTCTCAACCTTTTTATCGCGGACCATCAGATCGATCACTGCTTCAGAGGCGGATTTTCCTTCAAACAGTACTTTGTTGACCTCTGCAATGATAGGCATTTCCACTTCATATTTCTCTGCCAGTTCTTTACCGGCTTTTGCGGAATAAACGCCTTCTACGATCATCTGTACCTCAGTCATGGCTTCTTCCATGGAATATCCCTTTCCTATCAGATACCCGGCTTTGCGGTTACGGCTGTGAACACTTGCACAGGTAACAATCAGATCACCGATTCCGGACAGGCCGTAAAAGGTCTCCATTCTGGCACCCATTTTTACTCCAAGCCTTGCAATCTCTGCAATCCCTCTTGTGATCAGAGCTGCCTTTGTGTTATCTCCATATCCAAGTCCATCTGCAGTGCCTGCAGCAAGGGCAATTACATTTTTCAAGGCTGCACCAAGCTCTACACCAAGCATATCCGGTGTTGTATATACACGAAAGACCGGACTCATGAAAATACCCTGGAGGTATTCTGCTGTCTCTCTCCTGCGGGAACTTACCACACAGGTAGTAGGAAGCCCTTTGCCCACTTCCTCCGCATGGCTGGGTCCGGAAAGCACAGATACCTCTGCCCCGGGAAGCTCCTGTTCAATGATCTCGCTGAGAGTCATCAGTGTTTTCTCCTCCACACCCTTTGCAACATTTACAATTCTCTGTCCCTTTTTCATATAAGGAGCCATCCGTTTACAGGTACTCCTGATATAAGGAGAGGGAACTGCAAGAACCGCCACATCTGCATCTCGCAGACTCCGTTCCAGATCTGTGGTAATATCAATTGCCTCTGGTATCTTTACTCCCGGAAGTTTGCTTACATTCTCCCGCTTTTCTCTCAGAACATCAATTTCCTCTCCCAGGGCAGACCATAAGATCACCTCATGCCCATTATTATGAAGAAGTAACGCCAGTGCTGTTCCCCAGCTTCCCGCACCTAATACACTGATTCTAGCCATAAATACACCTCTTTTTCCTTCCCTTACTCAGGAATTATTGATTCTTTTTCTTTTTTCCCAGATAAATCTGACTTTCTGTTCCGTCCAGAAGCCGTTGGATATTCTTTTTATGACGGAAAAGCGCCAGAACTGTCAAAAACGCCATTACCACATAAAGCTCCAGCATGTGGCTCTGATCCATGTGATAATCTCCTCTCTGCCCGAATACTACCATCAAAATAAAGGCAGTCACATAAGCACTGATAGAGCAGAGTGAAACATAATGTGTGGTAAAAAATAATGTAAAAAACACAACGGCACAAATGAGCAGAAGCCGCCAGTCAAAGGCAGCCAGCAGACCTACAGAGGCAGCAATTCCTTTTCCTCCTTTAAAATTAAGGTAAAAAGGAAAATTATGCCCCAGAATACATCCTGCTGCCGCATACAGGCTCAACAGAGGCAGAATCTCTGCATATCTGTCCCCAAACAGCGCCCGGACAATAAGGATCGCAGCCACACATTTCAGACAGTCACAAAGCAGATTCAGGGCTCCCGCTTTTTTGCCCAGGGTACGCATTACATTGGTGGATCCCAGATTACCGCTTCCCTGCTTGCGAATATCTGTATGATAAATCTTTCCCATAATATACGCTGTTTGAAAAAGTCCACACGCATATCCAATCAGTAAACAGATGATACGTTCCATATCTATTCCTTTTCACCCCGTTCGCGGACAATAAATTTCAGCGATGTTCCTGCAAATCCAAAAGCGTCACGGATTTTATTCTCCAGATATCTTGTATATGAAAAATGCATCAGTTCCTTGTCATTGACAAAAATCACAAAGGTAGGCGGTTTGACAGCCACCTGGGTCATGTAGTAGATCTTCAGACGTTTGCCCTTGTCTGAAGGCGGCTGCTGCATAGCCACTGCCTCAGAAAGGATTTCATTGAGAACACCAGTCTGAATACGCAGGGTCTGATTTTCAATAACCGCATCAATAGTCTCAAACATTCTGGAAATTCTGAGCCCTGTTTTTGCAGAAATAAATACAAGCTCCGCATAAGGCATATATGCCAGAACCTCCCGGATACGGTTGGTATGTTTATAAATGGTCTTGTCATTTTTTTCAATAGCATCCCACTTGTTCACTGCAATGATCACACCCTTACCCCGCTCATGGGCAATTCCGGCAATTTTGGCATCCTGCTCGGTAACTCCCTCAGAAGCATCGATCATAACAATGACCACATCTGCCCGCTCCACTGCAGTAACTGTACGGATCACACTGTAACGCTCAATCTCCTCTTTCACCTTACCCTTACGGCGAAGTCCGGCAGTATCAATAAAGATATAATCCTTTCCCTGCCACTTCACTCTGGTATCTACCGCATCTCTGGTAGTACCGGCAATATCTGAAACGATTACCCTGTCCTCGCCCAACAGTTTATTCACCAGCGATGATTTTCCTACATTTGGTTTTCCTACAATGGCAATTTTCGGAATATCCTCATCCTGTTCTGTATCCGCATCCTCTGGGAAATCCTTAATCACTTCATCCAGCATATCTCCCAGACCCATACGGTTCGCCGCAGAAATAGGGATCGGTTCTCCGATTCCCAGATTATAAAACTCGTATACATCCATCATAAATTTCTGTACACTGTCCACCTTATTTACCACAAGTACTACCGGCTTACCGCTTCTGCGGAGCATATCCGCTACCTTGGCATCTGCATCCACCAGTCCCTGATGCACATCTGTGATAAAAATTATTACATCCGCCGTATCAATGGCAATCTGTGCCTGCTCTCTCATCTGAGAAAGGATAATGTCACTGCTGTCCGGCTCAATACCACCGGTATCGATCATGGTAAAGGTTTTGTCCAGCCAGGTTACATCTGCATAAATCCTGTCTCTGGTTACACCCGGTGTATCCTTTACAATGGAAATCTTCTCACCTGCCAGTGCATTAAACAGGGTGGATTTACCTACATTAGGCCTTCCCACTATTGCTACTACTGGTTTGCTCATATATTTGTCTCCTTTTTATTTTTTTATGGTCAGGGGGATTGATCACGCAATCCACAAGATCTGCTCCCGGTTCGTCTACTACCACCAGCTCTGTTCCCAAAGCTTCCCTTATGTCATCCACTGTCAGGTCATCCAGAAAAACATCTTCACCGCTTCTGAGCATATTACAGGGGATCAGGACTTTCTCTCCCAGTTCCCTGTCCTTCAGCTGTTCTCTCAGATCTGTACCGGTGATCAGTCCTGAAACTGTAATTCTTTCACCAAAAAAATCATTCCTGATAGTGTAAACATTTACTTTTATATTAGGAAATTTTTCCTGTATCAGTTTCATATATTGTTGAATAAAGGGAGCCGCAAGCTTTCCTGTTGCCACAGAAGCTGTAAACTCTCTGTTATCCCCCTCCAGTCCAGCCAGTCTCTCCTTCACTTCTGTTTCCAGAAGGCGCATCATACCCACACCGTTTTCCAACTGCAGATATCCGTCATAGCGGGTCTCCTCAGGAAGTTTTTTCCCTGCCAGGATATACCACTCATCTGAAGCGTGGATAAAATGGATTCCATGGCGCTCCATCATGATCTTCTGCCAACGCTCCACCTGTTCGATCAGGTACTCTGCATCTTCCCTGCCAAAGGGCTCCAGCGGATAAAGGCCATCCCTGTATTTTGAAAGTCCCACAGGCACTATCGATACGCTCTGAAGAACCGGTGCATATTCAGAAAGCTTCTCCAGGCTGTATTCCAGTTCATCCCTGTCATTGACCCCCTTGCACAACACGATCTGTCCATTCATGATCACACCGCCCTGGTACAGCTTGTCTACCTTTTTCAGTGCATCTCCGGCAAAACGATTGTGGAGCATCTTACATCTGAGCTCCGGGTTCATGGTCTGAAAAGACACATTGATAGGGGAAAGATGAAACTTTATAATACGATCCAGGTCATATTCGCTCATATTAGTAAGGGTCACATAATTCCCCTGCAAAAAAGAAAGTCTGGAATCATCATCCTTGAAATATAAAGTTTCCCGCATATTGGGCGGCATCTGATCGATAAAGCAGAAAATACAATGGTTGGAACAGGAGCGGTAATCATCCATAAGACTGTTCTCAAATTCTACTCCCAGATCATCCTCATAATCCTTCTCAACCTCAAGCTCCCATTCCTCACCGTTTTTTTTGCGGATCAGAAGCTCTACCATCTCATCATTCATCAGATATCTATAATCAAAAACATCCTCCACCGGCTGGCCATTAATGGATACCAGCATATCCCCTGGTACCAGTTCCAGTTCCTCCCCGATACTTCCGGGCAGTACTCTGGAAATCACATGCATATTTTTTTTCATTAATATTACTCCAATACTACTCCATAAATATCAAAATTGATATACACGATTATACCGCTACATTATCATAACAATTTTATAAGAAAAAATCAATAAATTCCTTGACTGGATTTAGGTCAAATGTTATAAATTATATTGGAATCAAATATTTTTTCAAACTACTTAGGAGGAATATTATGCCAAACATAGAATTATTGGAAAAATCCATGCCTGTAGCACCTATTCGTATTGCTGCCCTTGGCTGCCCGGAGCTTGCCCAGGAGGTAGACAGAAAACTGGTGAAATTCCGTAAGGAACTGATCGCAAAAAAACAGCTCAGTATTATTCCCCAGGGCTACAGCGAGGAATCTTTCATGGTTGAATGTGAGTGTCCCCGTTTCGGAACCGGCGAGGGCAAAGGCTATATTAAGGAATCCGTCCGTGGTACCGACCTTTTCATTATGGTGGATGTTACCAATTACAGTGAAACCTATACTGTATGTGGACATGAGAATCATATGTCACCGGATAATCATTTCCAGGACCTGAAGAGGATCATCTCTGCAGCCACAGGTAAAGCACACCGTATTAATGTTATTATGCCATTTCTCTATGAGGGACGCCAGCACAGACGTACCAAGAGAGAATCCCTGGACTGTGCACTTGCACTGAAGGAATTAAGCGACATGGGTGTATCCAACATCATCACCTTTGATGCCCACGATCCCCGTGTACAGAACTCCATCCCTCTGAATGGATTTGATAATTTCTTCCCTACCTACCAGTTCCTGAAGGCGCTGATCAAAGGCGTGCCGGATCTGAAGGTAGACAATGATCATCTGATGATCATCAGCCCGGATGAGGGCGCTATGTCCCGTGCTGTATATTTTTCAAATATCCTGGGCGTGGATATGGGCATGTTCTACAAGAGAAGAGATTACTCCGTTATTGTTAACGGCAAGAACCCTATTGTTGCCCACGAATTCCTTGGTGACTCTGTTGAGGGCAAGGATGTGGTAGTCATCGATGATATGATTTCCTCCGGCGGAAGTATGCTGGATGTGGCCAAGCAGTTAAAAGAGCGCCATGCAAAACGTGTTTTTGTGTGCACCACCTATGGCCTTTTCACTGACGGACTTGCAAAATTCGATGAATATTACGAAAAAGGCTGGATGGACCGTGTGATCACCACCAACCTGAATTACCGCATTCCGGAACTTCTGGATAGACCTTACTACATTGAAGCAAATATGAGTAAATATCTGGCAAGTATTATGGATATCATCAATCATGATGTATCTGTAGAAAAAGTACGTTCCAGCAATGAGAAAATCATGTCTCTTATGGAAAAGATAAATGCAAAATAAAAATAACGGCAGCAAACATTTTTTTACGGTTTGCTGCCGTTACTTTTATTTCTTCAATCCCAAAAAGGCTCCCAGATTTCCTCTTTTTCCATGAGAGGCTCTGTGGGAAAAAAGCAGTTCCGGATTGCAGCAGGTACAAAGATTCGGCATGGATATATGCTCCGGCCGAATCCCAGACTCCAGAAAGACAATACGATTAGCCTCCCAGAGATTTAACTGGTATTTCCCATCTGCCTTTCCATAGAACAATATATCCCAGTACTTTCTGTCAAAAGCATCCTTCACACGTTCTATTACATCTTCACTTACCTCATAACAATCCTGACAGATGGAAGGCCCCACTGCCGCCAGGATATCTTCAGGATCACATCCGTACTCCTCTGTCATTTTCCTGACTGTCACATTTCCGATTTTCTGGACAGTTCCTCTCCATCCGGAATGGGAAAGCCCCACTACTCTCCGTTTGGGATCTACAAAATACAGGGGAACACAGTCTGCATAAAAGGTGGCCAGTATCAATCCCGGCACATCTGTGATCATACCGTCCACATCTGTATAATCTCTGGGTCCGGTAATTCCCTTTCCTCTGTCTTCAGCTGTAACCTTTCGCACATTGGCTGTATGAGTCTGATCAGAAGTTACAATATCTTCTGCGCAAAAGCCTATGGCAGCAGCCAGTCTGTCATAATTTTCTCTGACTGCCTTTTCCTCATCTCCCCGGGTAAAGCTTAAATTCATAGAGGTGTAAATCCCCTGGCTTACCCCTCCCAATCTGGTACTGAATCCATGAATGATTTCCTCCTGAGAGTCAAGAGCCGGATAGGTCAGATATACTACACCATTCTTATTATGTACCGTCATTTTCTGTGCATTTTTATCATGCCATTTTATTTCAACCATTTTATCCATCTGTTTTTCTCCTAAATTCCGTCCACAGCCGGCAACCGGCAGTATTTCCTTCAACTCCAGCAGTCAAAAGCATTTTTGACCCAGGTAAACTGGTTTCCGTCAATTCCTATCACATCAAAACGGCAGAGCAAATCCACACTATGATATTCCACTGTAAGAAAGTACTCTGCCACCCTGCTGATCACCCGCTGTTTGGCAGGAGTTACAGCAGTCAGTGCGCTTCCCGAAACTGCGGTATTCCGATATTTTACCTCTATAAACACAAGATACCTGCCATCCCTGGCGATCAGATCAATTTCACCTGATCTGCAGCGATAATTCTTGCACAGGATCACAAGTCCCTGCTTCTCCAGATAAGCAGCTGCTGCTGCCTCATAGCAGCCACCTGTTCTTCTCTTATTCTGCATGTAAAACTCCCGGTCTCTTTTTTGTAGGTATCTTTTGTATCAGGCAATATTATACAAAATGAGTAATAAAGGTTCTTCTGTGGATAGGACAGGGACCATATTTTTTCAGAGCCTCAATGTGTACCTGCGCCCCATAGCCTTTGTTGGATGCAAATCCATACTCCGGAAAAACTTTATCATATTCTTCCATCATCCGGTCCCTGGTCACCTTAGCCACAATGCTGGCCGCAGCAATAGACACACTTTTTGCATCCCCTTTAATGATCGGCACCTGGGGAATCTGAATCTCCGGAATCGTAACGGCATCATTCAGCAACAGCTGAGGCATTACCGAAAGCTTTCCCACAGCTTCCCGCATAGCTTCATAGGTTGCCTGAAGGATGTTGATCTGATCAATCCTTTCCGGATCAGCCATTCCAAGGCCTACTGCAACAGCCTCCCGCATGATCACCTCATACAGCTCCTCTCTTTTGGCTGCTGTAAGTTTTTTGGAATCATTCAGATAGAGAATCTGACTATCTGTGGGCAGGATCACCGCAGCAGCCACCACCGGACCTGCCAGAGGTCCTCTTCCTACTTCATCAATCCCGCAAAGCCAGCCCAGATGCTCATATTTATGCTCATAATACTTCATGGCTTCTGTCCGCTGTTTCTCAGCTTCCAGGGCTGCCTCTTTTTTATGGCACTGCTCTATCAGTTTTTTTATGCCGCTTCTGGAATCCTCTTCATACCTTTGGTATAAAGACGGATATTCACTGATATCTGCCGCAGCAAACTCAGCCTTTATTTCACTGATCGTTTTCATTTTTCACCCACTCCAAGGTAATCCGTCCCAGTTTACCGGAACGGAAATCATCAAAAAGAAGAAGTGCTGCTTTTGCATAATCCAGTTCTTCCTGTTTTTTCAGGCATCCTCTGGCTTTTGCAATCTGCTCCAGGACTTCCACAGAAGTTCCCTGCTCTGTGATCTGATATCTCTCTGTGAGAGTTCCCTGATAGTTCTCTCTCAAGTGATCGATCAGCCAAAGGGAAAGTTCCTCCATATTCAAAATATCATCCTTGATAGAACCCACACAGGCAAGGCGCATTCCCACCTGTTGGTCTTCAAATTTGGGCCAAAGAATCCCCGGAGTATCCAGAAGCTCCACTCCCTTATTCAGGCGGATCCACTGTTTTCCTTTGGTAACTCCAGGTTTGTTTCCTGTTTTTGCACAGGCCTTTCCTGCAAAAGTATTAATAAAAGTAGACTTGCCTACATTTGGAATTCCTACCACCATGGCACGGATCGGACGGTTTTTAATCCCGCGTCTCCGGTCTCTCTCTGTTTTCTCTTTACACGCCTCCAGGATCACGTTCTGAATTGCCTTCATGCCGGAACCCTTTCTGGAGTCTATCTTTACCACAAAAAAGCCCTTACTCTGAAAATAAGCCTTCCAGGCCTCATTCTGCCTTTCATCCGCCAGATCCGCTTTATTCAGCAAAATCAGTCGGGCTTTATTTTTTCCAAGTTCATCAATATCCGGGTTTCTGCTAGAAAGAGGCACACGGGCATCAACCAGCTCAATGATCAGATCGATCAGCTTGATATCTTCCTGCATCTGCCTTTTAGCTTTGGTCATATGACCAGGATACCACTGTACGTTCATAACTTACCTAACCTTTCAAAAATCCAATTTTACTTCTGGGGGAAATGGTAAACCACAACTTACCCACAATATATTTTTTCTTTACATTTCCGATATCAGCATACCGGCTGTCTTCACTGTTGTTCCTGTTGTCACCCAGCACAAAATATTCACCGCTTTCCAGCGAAACCGCACTGGAAGCAAGTCCCCCATTGCTGATCTCAGGAAAATCACCGTCATTTTCATAGACAGCACCATTGATCAGGATTTTTCCTCCTGAAATCTGTACTGTCTCGCCGGGAAGCCCGATCACACGGCTGATATGAAGAGCTGCATCGTCACTTCCATTGGTTTTAAAAACAATAATATCACCTCTTTGGGGAGAAGATATTTTATAAATCCCTTTATTGACCAAAAAACGTTCTCCTACAGACAGAGTTGGTTCCATGGCGCTTTCCTGCATAGTGACAGACTGAAACATCATGATTCCCACTACAATGGCAAAAAACAGAGTTACCAGGATTTCAAATATCCATGTGAAAATCCTGCGGGTTCTGGCATTTTCCAGTCTGACCTCCAACTTATCTTCTGCCTTATCCTTAAATCTGGATTCTTTTTTCCAATTTTTCATATTTATTGAAATCTCCTGACCGTTCCCTTGCATTCACAACGATACCACTCTCAGAGGGGCATATATGTTCAGCATCGAAAAAGAGGGACAATACACAAGTTATTGTCCCTTCTTTCAAATTAATTCATGAAATTATTTAACAAGCTCTTTAACCTTAGCAGCTTTACCTACACGGTCTCTTAAGTAGTTCAGTTTCGCACGACGTACTTTACCACGACGGATAACTTCTACTTTAACAACATGTGGGGAATGCAGTGGCCATGTTTTCTCAACGCCTACACCGTTAGAATTCTTTCTTACAGTGAAAGTAGCTCTGTTGCTTCCGCCCTGTTTCTTAAGAACTGTTCCTTCAAAAATCTGAACACGCTCACGGTTACCCTCTTTGATCAGCGCGTGTACTCTTACAGTATCACCAGTTTTGAATTCCGGTACTTCAGCTTTCAGCTGAGCAGCTTCGATGTTTTTGATAATTTCGTTCATTTTATTTTCTCCTATTCTTATATGGATGTTCTTAATACAATTTCTGTAACAGAGGACCATCTTTTTTCACAACAGTTGTGATTATACTATAGAGCAATGCAGTTTGCAAGCCTTTTTTGCAATCTTTACCAACAGATTACTTCACAACCGGTTTCTGTGACCAAAACAGTAACCTCCCACTGTGCGGAGGGAAGTCCGTCCTCTGTACGCACCGTCCATTCATCCAGCTCATCTGTCCAGATTTCATCGCTTCCCATATTAACCATAGGCTCAATTGTAAACATCATACCTGGCACCATGAGAACGCCGGTATTTTCTTCTGATACATAGCTTACCCATGGATCCTCATGGAACTCCACACCTACTCCGTGGCCACCGATCTCCCGTACCACAGAGAAACCATTTTCTACTGCATGCTTATGCACTGCGCTGCCCATATTTCCAATAGGAGTCCATGGCTTTACCATGGAGATACCAATCTCCACACATTCCTTTGTCACCTTTACCAGCTTTTCCTTTTCAGGGCTTACCTTGCCGATGCAGAACATTCTGGAGGAATCAGAATAATATCCGTTATAGATTGTGGATACATCCACATTGATAATATCCCCCTCTTTAAGAATCTCCTCCTCATTGGGAATTCCGTGGCACACTACATCATCAATAGAGGTACACACGCTTTTGGGGAAGCCTTCGTAATCAAGGGGGGCCGGGATTCCTCCATGGCGGACCGTCTCCTCATGGACCCATCTGTTAATTTCCGCCGTAGAAATTCCGAGACGGATATGCTCCTCAACATAATCAAGTACAGCAATGTTGATCTTACAGCTCTCTTTGATCTTTTCAATCTGCTCCGGGGTTTTGATCAGGCTGTGGTCGATCACTGCATGTCCCTCCCGTTTCATTGCCTCCAGCTTCTCATCAAATGCCTCATGGCATTTCTTATATTTTTTACCGCTTCCGCACCAGCACGGATCATTTCTGCCGATTTTTACAGACATATATTTTAACGCTCCTTAGTTTCTATTCATCCGCAGATTTCTGGTCTGTGGATGTTTTTTCTTTTGTTGTATTGCTATCATCTGTTATATTACTTTCATCCGAAGACATGATCTGATTCAGTTCATCGATCATTTCCTCATCTTTTAAGCGGAATTTTACCTCCACTCGTCTGGACGCATCCTTATTTACATTTCCCTGGGCATCCAGAATAGGATTTGCACTGGAATGTCCGTTTACAGTCAGATAGGTCTGAAGATCTGAAATCTGGTTCTCATTCAGGAAATCCTCACGGATCTCAGTAAGGTACTCTGCCACTGCCAGGGAACGTCTCTGGGACAATTCCAGGTTATAGGTATAGTCACCGTCTGTATCTGTATAACCGTCAATAATAATCTCTGCCAGATATTTCTTGTACTCATCCTGCAAAAGAACCTTACAGTAAATGGGAAGAATATTGGAAAGCTCTGCCTTACCTTCGTCTGTCAGTTCTGCCTGGTCATAGTCAAACAGTACGCTGGCATTCAAAGTCAGGGCTCCTGTCTGGGAATCAATATTTACACTAACATTGTTTTTTTCAAATTCTTTCTGTAAGGCTTCGATAACGTCTGCTTTTACACCAATAATATTATCAATCTTCTGCTGCTGTTCGGACAGAAGGGTGGTCTTTTCATCCAGGGCGTTTTTTTGTTTCTTCAGAGTAGCCTGCTGTTTTTTCAGCTTGGCTGCAAGCTCTTCCAGCTGCTTTTTCTGTTTATCCAGCTGTTCATCCTGAGAGCTTAGCTTACTGTCCTTTTCATCCAGCTCATTCTGCTGAGCAAGGATTTCCGCAGTATACTGCTCCTGTAGGGCAATTTTGTCATCTCTTTCCTTAATGCTCTCATTATAGCTTTTCTGTGCCTGAAAAAGAGTGACACACATAATCAGGACGAAAAGAAGCAATACACCGGCCATCATATCAGAATAGGAACGCCAGACATTAAATCCGCCTTCCTCTGATTTTTTCTTTTTGCGCATAGTCTTCTCCTTTTCTTATCTGAATAAACCGAATTTCCCTTTCTGGGGAGTTTTGGAAAGTTCCCTCAGGTTTCTGTTCATTTCTTCCAGGAGAGCTTCCTGTTTTTCTCCCTGCTCCTTCATAAGAGCATATAACCGATCCATAGACTGTCTGTCAGCCATTCTGAAAGCGTTCAGGTTCTGCTGTCCTCCTGTAAGAGAAATATTACCATTTTCCTTTGTAACTGAAATATCTGTCAGAAGTCTGCGCACCTCTTCCATGGTCTGTAAAGTCTTATCCTGGCAGGACGCAAAATCTGCCAGTCTTTTTTCCAGTTCTTCCATTACCTGCCGGTTTGCCTTGAGCACATCTGTACCTGTCTGACTGGCAACAGAAACCTTTTCCATTCCCTGGGAAGCTGTCTCCACATATCTCTGCATGGTCTGGTTGCAGGCTACCCAGAATTTAGCAGAGGTTTTCTCAGCCTCTTTGAGATAATCTGCCACTCTCTGATAGTCCTGCTGCTGCATTTTCTGGATCTCCTGATTATCCTGGGCGATCCTGGAAGCAGTAGACATATAACGTCCCTGGGCATTTCCAAGTTCATTGACCATGTCCTTCATGGTTTCACTCTGTCTCTCATAGGAAGAATTCAGCTGATCGCTCATAGTATGATACAGGTTGGTGGTATATTCTGTATTCTCCTTCTGGGCTTTCTTTAACTGCGCCAGAGCATCATTAAAATCTTTAAACTGCATCTTAAAGGAGCCGTTCATCTCCCGCAGGAAAGAACGGAGAATCTCCTGCATCACATCCTGCTGGCAGCTGGTCACAGATTCTGTCAGCACATCCAGAGATTCATTCATCTTCTGGAAAGTAGGATTAATGGCCTTTTCAAAGCTCTGTGCCATTTCTGCAGAAAGCTGCTCTGCCATCTGTTTCATAGCCTTTACCTGAAGCTTCTGGCTGGCAACCATAAGATTTCTGGATTCATTCTCTGCTGTAGGCAGGACATAAATATGAAATTTCTCCAGAAACGCCTGAAGCTTCTCATTCATATCAGAGAAAACACTCTTCATCCCTGAGGTATAAATAATAGCAAAAGCAATTCCATAGATAGAGGTCAGAAAGGCAACCTTAATACCTGCCACCAGCGAAGACACAGAGTTAGTCATTGTCTCGTAGCTGGAGGGTTCAAAGTTCTTAAGTCCCCATACCAGACCAATAAAGGTTCCCAGAATACCCAGACTTGTAAAAATATCCGGGATCATTTCCAGAATACGCTTATGTACATGAAGATCAATATCATCTTCATTGATATAGTCCTCGATCTCACCAATACCTTCTTTTGCCTGATTCATTCCATCCACAAAGTCATCCAGCCTTCCGTCCAGATATTTGTGATCAAAAATCCCTTTCAGGTAGACAAGGCTTTCATTTTTTACCTTGCCGGGCGTTTTGAAAATGCCTGTCAGCTCCTCTTTTCCTCTGTGAAGGGCCTGTCCGATCCCTTCAACCCTGAACATTCCGCCCAGCATTCCGGCCAGGTAAAGCACTGTCATGATCGCCAGAAACGCAAAGTTATAGATCATGGTACTGACAGAACCCTTACCTGTAAAAACTGTCATTGCAATACATCCTGCCAGCACCGCCAAAAATGCCAGCAGATTTAAAACCTTTTTGCTCATGGTACACCTCCTGTAATCCTCAGTATTTTTTACCAGTAACTGTTCCGCATATACACAGTTACATTTATCATACACAACCGGCATGAAAAATCTGTAATCATCATATCACAACATCATATCAAGAACAAGTAAGACTACACAAAAAAGTCCTGGACAACACCTGCCCAGAACTTCTTTTTCACTCAAAATCTCTCTGTAAATTTTCTGTTTATGCGTATACCTTATCTTCCTCCAGAAGGCAGGCTTTTCCATCCTTTACCTCCACAAGATTAATACTACAGTTAGGCGGTACACAGCCATGCCAGAAATGTGCCTCATCCTGATAAACATTCTGAAGCAGGGCTCTCACAGCACATCCGTGGGAAGAAACCAGAATGGTTTTGTCCTGCAGCACCGGATCTGTTGTTTTTTCTATCCAGAAATCCCGGGTACGCTTCAGGATATCAGCAATATTCTCACCGTTCTCCGGTCTCTCAAAAGCCAGCGGCTTATTGAAAAAAATATCCATCTCCGGACTGATAATATTTCCTCCGGCATCCTTAAACTGTGTTCCCTCCAGAACACCAAAATCAATCTCCTGAATCCTCTTATCAGGAATTACAGGAATTTCTCTGTCTCCCAGCACATAATGTGCAGTCTCCCTGGCTCTGGTCAGAGGACTGGTAAAACAGACATCAAAGGAAACATCCTTCAATGCCTCCCCGGTGCGTTTTGCCAGTTCAATTCCTTCCGGTGCCAGGGGAATATCTACAGCCCCCTGCACCTTTTTTAATTTGTTCCACCGGGTAATTCCATGTCTTAATACATAAATCAGCATTAGCTTCTCAACTCGATTCCAAGTTCTGTCAGTCCATTCAGGATCTTCTTCATTGCTGCTGTGATCTCACTCTCCTCCAGAGTTTTGTCATGATGACGGAACACCAGAGAATATGCCATGGATTTATATCCTTCTTTGATCTGATTACCTTCATATATATCGAAGAGCTGATAGCTTTCCAGGATCTTGCCACCCCTCTGTGTCAGTACATGCTCGATCTGTCCTGCCAGTACAGCTTTCGGAACAACCATACTTAAGTCACGGGTTACAGCAGGATATTTGGCAATTCCTGTATATTTGTGATTAAAGCTTGCAAATTCCAGAACTGTAAGAATGTCGATCACTGCCACATAGGCCTTGTCACCGATTCCGTAAGTATCTGCAACCAGCGGATGAACCTCTCCCAGATAACCTACAACCTTACCGCCATAAATCATATTTGCCTGTCTGCCCGGATGGAGATAGGATTTTTTGCTGTCAGGATCATAATCCACTCTTTCACGCATACCTACCTTTTCAAAGAATTCCTCGCAGACACCCTTCATGTCAAAGAAGTCACCGTTTCCATACATTCCCAGGGTAAAATGCATTCTTTCCTCCGGAAGCTCAGTAAGAGGCAATGCCTTTGGACGGTATACATTTCCCAGTTCATAGAGACGTACATCTTTATTTCTTCTGTTATAGTTTGTTGCCAGAGAACTGAGCATACCATTTAAGGTAGTTGTTCTCATAACACTGTAATCCTCACCCAGTGGATTGCTGATCACAATTCCCCTGCGGAGTTCACTGTCAGCCGGAAGTCTTAATTTATCAAATACCTTCGGGCTTTCAAAGGAATAAGTCATGCCTTCAGAAAAACCACAGTATTCTGCGATATCTCTTGCAACAGCTTCAATACGAAGCTTAAATGGCAGTTTACCTGTTGTAGCTTCCCCATTGGGCAATGTGGTGGGAATTTTGTCATATCCGAAGAATCTGGCAATCTCTTCCGCTACATCAGCCACATAGTGAATATCCTGACGGAAGGTAGGTGCTACGATCTCATTGGTCTTTTCATCATAGGTAAGCTCAACCTTTGCCAGGAATTCAAGCATTTCTTCCGGGGTAAGGCTAGTTCCCAGAAGTGCATTGATCTTCTCTGGTTTAAAAGGTACTCTGGACGGCTCGCTGACTTTATTGCAGACATCCACCATTCCGCCCACAACTTCTCCTGCACCCAGTTCCTCCATGAGCTGGCAGGCTCTGTCAATGGCAGCCTGTGCATTGTTAGGATCCAGACCCTTCTCAAATTTACCGGAAGCATCTGTACGGAGGCCAATCCTTTTGGAAGAAAGACGGATATTAGTGCCGTCAAAGCAAGCTGCCTCAAAGAGAACTGTTTTCACCTCATCTGTGATCATAGAATTCTCTCCGCCCATGATTCCGGCAATTCCTACAGGCTTTTTGCCGTCACAGATCATTAACACCTGATCATCCATGGTACGTTCCTGACCATCCAGGGTAACAAATTTTTCATCTTTTTCTGCACAGCGTACAACGATCTCTCTGCCTTCAATAGTATCCAGATCATAGGCATGCATTGGCTGGCCAAATTCTTCCATAACATAATTGGTGATGTCAACCAGGTTATTGATGGGGCGGATTCCGTTGGAAGCCAGACATCTCTGCATCCATTTTGGGGACGGTCCGATTTTTACATTTTTTACAACTCTTGCACAGTAACGTGGGCAAAGCTCCGGATTCTTCACTGTAACCTTTACATAATCAGATGCCTTTTCTTCATTGCCCTTACATTCTACAACAGGAGGACAGAATTTTTTATCAAAGGTAGCCGCTGCCTCTCTGGCAATTCCAAGAACTCCATAGCAGTCCACACGGTTAGATGTGATCTCATATTCAAAGACAACATCATCCAGGCCAAGTGCCTTTACCGCACTTTCTCCCACTACTGCATCCTCCGGGAAAATATAAATTCCGTACTCCGGTGCATCCGGGTACATCTCTCTGGTACTTCCCAGTTCTTCAATAGAACACATCATACCATAAGAATCCACACCGCGGAGCTTGCCCTTTTTGATCTGGACTCCTCCCGGAGTTTTCTTGCCGTCATGTCCACCTGCTACCCGTCCGCCGTCCAGAACAACGGGAACCTTATCTCCTTCTTTTACATTGGGTGCACCGGTTACAATCTGAACCGTCTCTGTTCCTACATCCACCTGGCAGATGATCAGCTTATCTGCATCCGGATGTCTTTCAATTTTTTTAATCTGTCCGATCACGATTTTGTCCAGGTCTGCATCCAGCTTCTCAAAGCCCTCTACCTTTGTACCTGTCAGGGTCATGGCATCTGTATATTCCTGTGCTGTCACATCAAGATCCGGCACATACATTTTAATCCAAGATAATGAAGTATTCATTTTTCCTAATCCTCTTTCTTATATAAAATAAATAAGCCTATACTTAAGGAGTTTCCACGACGCTTGTCGTGGAAGCCGCTCGCTAGAACTGTTTTATAAAGCGAATGTCGTTTTCGTAGAGCAGACGCATGTCGTCGATTTCGTATTTAAGAAGAGCAATTCGCTCCAGGCCTACACCGAAGGCAAAACCTGTATATTCCTCAGGATCAATTCCGCACATGCTTAATACATTTGGATGTACCATACCACAGCCAAGGATTTCAATCCATCCGGAGCCTTTACAGAAACGGCAGCCTTTACCGCCACACTTGAAGCAGGATACGTCCACCTCAGCACTTGGCTCAGTGAATGGGAAATGATGAGGTCTGAATTTGGTTTTTGTCTCAGGTCCGAAGAGCTCCTGGGCAAATTCCTGAAGAGTTCCCTTCAGATCCGCAAATGTAATATTCTTATCAATAACCAAACCTTCGATCTGATGGAAGGACGGAGAATGCGTAGCATCTACCTCATCTGAACGGAACACACGTCCCGGTGCGATCATACGGATGGGCAGCTTGCCTTTTTCCATAGTACGTGCCTGTACCGGAGAGGTCTGGGAACGAAGCAGAATGGAATCTGTGATAAAGAAAGTATCCTGTTCGTCACGTGCCGGATGGTTTTCCGGAATGTTAAGCTTTGTAAAGTTATAATCAGCATATTCAACTTCCGGACCTTCAACAACCTCATAGCCCATACCTACGAAAATACGCTCAACCTCTTCCAGTGCGATGGTATTGGGATGACGATGTCCGATCTTCGCTTTCTTTGCAGGAAGTGTTACGTCAATAACTTCCTGTTTCATTTTTTCCTCACGGACAGCTTCCTCCAGCTTTGCCTTTGACTCATCCAGGAGAGCTTCTATCTTTGTTCTGGTCTCATTTACCAGCTGTCCGACTTTCGGACGTTCCTCCGGAGCAACATCCTTCATGCTTTTTAAAATAGCAGTCAATTCTCCTTTTTTGCCAAGGTATGCAACACGTACCTCGTTTAACTTATCCAGGCCCTCGGATTCATCAATCCGTTTTTTGGCAGCTTCAGCCAGTTCCTGAAGTTTTTCTTTCATATCCATGATTCTTTTCTCCTTTATAAAAATATTCGTAATTTCCTGATTAAGGGTCGCAGATCCGTAAACAAGAAAGAATCCTGCTTGCAGGATTCTCCGCCTGCGACGGGTCGCTTCAGCGACATAATTCCTCTCCGCCGCAGTGCGATCCTGCCCGGAGGGCTTTGTTATGTTATAGGAACATTACGGAGTAATTTCCTATAACATAACAAAAGCCCCGTCCCTCATATAAGGGACGGAGCATATCCGCGGTACCACCCTGCTTCCTGCTTTATACAGGCTCTCGGTCTGCTTAACGCGCAGCAACGTCATTCCCTACTAAACAATCATATCTGATCACATCATCAATCCTAACAGAACATTCAGGAATGCAGCTCCGGTGGGAAATTCAGGAAATATCTGAACCCGTGGAAGCTTTCAGCCGATGACCTCCACTCTCTGATGGAAAATAAATCCCTAAAAACACCTTCTGTGCCTTTTCATTTATTAACAGTATTACTATGCCACAGTCCGAAAAATATGTCAAGAGTCATTTTCTGCTTTCTCAGTTGATGTTTTCTCATCTGCCGCCTCTTTTGCCTGCTGTCTCCGCTCTCTCTCATGATCGATCATTCCTTTGACAGACCGATGGGCCTTACGGAAATCCTTCTCAAAATATGCATTGATCTCTGCTCCGTACAAAAACAGATTCATGCAGAAATATAACCAGATCATTACCATGATAATCGTGGTCAGATTCCCGTACATATTGGAAAATCCCGGAAAAATCTCAAAATAAAGAGAAAATCCATAGGAAAATATAGACCAGGCCACTGCAATGATCAAAGCTCCGGGAACCTGGCTTTTCAAGGTTGCCTTCCGGTTCGGAAGCACCTTATAAAGCAAAAGAAACACCAGAAAAAGCACTGCAAAAACAAGTTCTGCCCTGGCACCTAATATCCTGCCCAGAACCTTTCCCACAAAAGGAATATACATGGCCGCAAGCTCCTGGATCCGGTTACCAAGCACAAGCATAAGCAGACAGATGATCAGTGCCACCACCAGTGAAAAGGTATAAAAAACCGCATAAATCCTGGTAATCAGCCAGTTACGGGTTTCCTTTACATGATAAATGGTGTTCAGTCCATTGATCAGGGACTGCATACCTTTCCCTGCAGACCACAGTGCTACAAGGGCAGAAATAGGTACAATGGCTGTACTTCTCTTATAAACATCCACTACGATTCCAAGAACAAAACTCTGGATATTCTCAGGAACAAATGCAACAATGGCATCACGCACCATATTATAAGTAACCGGTGTATATCTGACCAGTGTTGTCAGAAAAAGGATACAGGGAATAAAGGAAAGAATCAAAAAATAGGCAGCCTGTGTGGCATATGCTCCTACATGATCCCCTGACACACGATTCATAAATCCAAGCAGAAGTGAAACCACTGATTTCTTCTCTTTCTCCTTCTTCATATATCTCTCCATTCTATTTATATTCAGGGAGATCCTTCTTGCCGTTTACCGGCAAATCACTTCATATTATTCTTTTATGTAAAACCTGTAAGAGGTTTCAGAGTTGTAATGCTCTCCGGCTGCAAGAACAGGAGAATGGAAATCCTCCACATTTACAGCATTTGGCTCTACCTGTGTTTCCAGACAGAAGGCATCTCTCTGATTGTAAACATGTCCGTTTTTACCCTTTTCGTTCTCTACAAAATTAGCTGCATAGAACTGCACACAAGGACAGTCAGAAGTTACATCCATAGCAATTCCGGTTTCTTTGCTGTATGCAGTGGCAATGAGTCTGCGATTGCCCTTAGAATAATTGTCAGTCACATAATTATGGTCATATCCGCCGGTGAATTTCAGCTGTTCAAAATCTGCATTGATCCTCTCTCCCATCTGTCTGGCAGTTCTGAAATCCATAGGAGTACCCTCCACCGGTGCGTATTCTCCCGTAGGAATAGAATGGCTGTCAGCTACAGGTGTATAGTAATTTGCATGAATGGTCAGATACTGATCCATGGCTGAGCCACTTCCCTCTCCGCTCAGGTTAAAATAAGAATGATTGGTCATATTTCCTACTGTAGGTTCATCGCATACGCCCTGATAATGGATTTTTAATTCATTTTCTTCTGTAAATTCATACTTCACAGAGACATCAAATTCTCCCGGAAAACCATTTTCTCCGTCCGGGCTGATACGGTTAAATACAATGCTGTTTTTATCCTGAGAAATCTCAGCCACTTTCCACAGCTTCTTCTCAAAACCATCCGGACCGCTGTGAAGATTATTGTCATTTTCATTCTGTGCAAGTCTTACCTCTCTGTCTCCAAGCATAAACCTTGCACCGGCAATACGGTTACCGCTTCTGCCGATCACTGCTCCGAAAAAGCATCCATTCACCTCATAAGATTCCAGGTCATCATATCCCAGAACTACATCTGTCAGCTTCCCCTCTCTGTCCGGTACACACAGCTTCACCAAAAGAGCCCCAAACTCTGTTACTTCCACAAATGCTCCGGATTCATTTTCCAGATGATAGATCTTAACTGTTTCTCCTGTGGGCAATACACCAAATTTTCTCTCACTTACACTCATTGCCTGCAACCTCCCAATATAATATATAATCACGAAAAGCCTTTTCATTTGCTTTTTTACTGAAAAAAAGAGCCCGGTCACGGCTCTGTCTTTTCTTGAAACTCCCGAAATGTCGTTCCCTTCCCATTGACGCCTAGCCGTAGCTAGGTGGGTATCCTCAATAACATTTCTGTCTTCCGCTGCATAATGACGGCCTGACATCCATGGTACAATGTTGGATTCCCGTTAAAGTCGATGTAGGTTCAAAAAAAGAAGGGGCCTCGAACATTTCAGGATATTTTAGATGATTTTATTATACTCTAGTATATAGTTTTTTTCAACATAAAATGCACAAATTATAAGATTCCAAGAATTTCCTTCACAGCTTTTGGCATATCAGGAGCATCCACCACTCTGTCATGAAGAACAGGAGCTGTACGGATGGTCTCAACTGCCTGCGGAATCTTCACACCGGACAGGATACAAAGCTCATCAGCCAGGGCAAAATCATCCTTGCCCTCTGTATCAACTCCAAGAGCATCCATAACACTTCTGGTAAATTTATAAGGGCTGGCTGTGGAAGCGATCACTGCAGGAAGCTTATCTCCTGTTTCCTTTACATATTTGTCATATACACCGGCAGCAACTGCAGTATGGGTATCTATCACATAATGACTGTTTTTGAAAACTCCGGCGATGGTTGCAGCTGTTTCCTCTTCTGTACAGAAATTTCCGTAGAAATCTCCCAGCTGGGATTTCATTTCCTCTGTAATCGTGTACTCTCCGCCTGCAGATAATGCCTGCATCAGCTCAGCACATTTCTTTGCGTCTGCACCTGCAATACGGTAAATAAGGCGCTCCAGATTACTGGAGATCAGGATATCCATGGAAGGAGAGGTTGTCAGGATAAAGTCACGTTTTCTGTCATAGGTACCTGTACGGAAGAAATCATACAGTACTTTATTATCATTTGACGCACAGATCAGCTTATGTACAGGAAGACCCATCTGCTTTGCATAATATGCAGCAAGGATATTTCCAAAGTTTCCTGTAGGCACTGTGATATTGATCTCCTGTCCGTCCTTGATCTTTCCTTCGCGGACCAGGGATGCATATGCATATACATAATATACGATCTGCGGAACCAGACGTCCGATATTAATAGAGTTTGCCGAAGAGAACTGATAACCTGCCTGATCAAGCTCTGCTTCCAGCTTCTGGTCATTAAACATTTTCTTTACAGCAGTCTGGGCATCATCAAAATTGCCGGTAATTCCCACTACGTAGGTATTATTTCCCTTCTGGGTAACCATCTGCTTCTCCTGAATAGGGCTTACACCATTCTTCGGATAAAAGACAATGATCTTTGTGCCCGGTACATCTGCAAAGCCTGCCATAGCAGCCTTTCCTGTATCCCCTGATGTTGCGGTGAGGATCACGATCTCATTTTTTACATTATTTTTCTTTGCTGCTGTAGTCATAAGATGGGGAAGAATTGATAAAGCCATATCCTTGAATGCAATGGTAGCTCCATGGTACAGCTCCAGGAAATATACTCCGTCTGCCTCATGAAGCGGTGCGATTGTCTTTGTATCAAATTTATCGTCATAGGCTCTGCTGATGCAGTTTTTCAATTCCTCTTCTGTGAAATCTGTAAGGAAACGCTTCATTACCTCATAAGCAGTCTCCTGATAACTCATCTGTGCCAGTTTATCCATAGGGACATCCAGCTTCGGAATCTCTGTAGGCACAAATAAACCGCCATCCTCAGAAAGTCCCTTTAAAATAGCCATGGAAGCTGTTACAGCCTCTTCTTTTCCTCGTGTGCTTTTGTATAATACCTGCATTGTATATCCTGCCTTTCCAAAGTTTTTCGTTTGTCAATTGAACCCATTATAGCATATGCTTTAACAAAATACCATCCTAAATTATATCCCATTTATATGCCATCCATTTCTGTACAGATAGTAATTTTTCACAGAAAAAAAGAAAGACAGCTCTCTCAACGGAAAGTCTGTCTTTTATATCATCAGTTTGTTTTTGCCATCTGGACAATATTGGAAGCTCCCACCTGATCAACAAGCTTGGACTTGTCCCCTTCATCCGGATATGTATAAAATTCATGTACGCCATATTTGAAAAGCTTTTTCAGATCCTTTTCAAACCAGGTAACATTGTGGGATTCTGCCTCGGATTTCTGAATAAAGAAAAGTGCACCTTCAGAATAATCCTTACCTTCCAGTACCTCACGCACTGCTTCTCTGGTATCATCCGTAACCTCAACCTCATAGATTCTTCCATCATAGGTAGGAGAAAACTGCGGAACACCATTTGTGGATTCCCACACTACTTCTGTAACATTATCAGGAAATTCTTCATTCTGCACACGATTCATGATCACATTTGCCACAAGTACCCGTCCCTTAATGTCCTCAGTTCCCGCTTCTGCCTCCACAATACGGAGCAGTGTATCGTAATCCTCATCGGACATAATGGTGGATTTCTGAGCAGAACTGATATATTTCTCATCAAGAGCATTGATCTTGCTCTGCATGGAAGCGCTCACATCAAACTCTGCCACACTGTCATCAATTTTCTTTACACGCTGTCCTACCATAACCTGCTCACAGGAAGTACCGATCCGCTCTACAGACTTCTGTCTGGTAACTGTACTGTTTACCCCGGACATTACGCCTGCGATCCCTGTAGGAAGTATGTCTGATCCTGATTCAACTGACTGGGAGGAAAAAGTCTCATTTTCATTCCCGGAAGCTGCATATACCTGTTTCTTACTGTCATCTCCAATTCTTCCGCCGGCGGCCAGAACAACTGCAGCACAGGTACACGCCGTAACCAGTATAAAGCTTTTAGCAGGATCTCCGGATTTTCTTCTTGTCACTGATCGTCCGGGCTGACCTTGTCTTTTTTGAACTTTCATACCTTTTATTCCTCTTTTTTCTTAATTCCAAAACGCAACATATAGTTGTAACATTTTTGTAATTTATAAGAAAATTATATTTAATAAAGACATTTTTGTCAAGCTTTTTTTACATTCCTGTAATATTTGTAGCCTTTACACAAATGATTATAGCTCCCCTCCCTCTGTACAGTCAATCTTAATCAACCTTGATTTTTCGCGCTTTTTCAAGTTTTCCCATACTTTGTTCGAAAAAAAAGGAATCCTTTTTACAGGATTCCTTATAAAATATTCGAAATATTTTCGTAACTTTTTGGAGCAGTTCAACTGTGTTTTTCCCCGCACACCAGAAACATAGGAGTAGGATTATAAAATTCATCTTTCTTCTGATAAATCCTGCTGCTGATTCCAAGATCGATGGAGAATTTTTCCATTTCAAGACTTCCCAGAGTCTCCAGATCCCAGGCCGGCCGGATATAAGAGCTGATGGGCAGCTGACGCTTGATCTCCTCACATTCCTGCATCATGGCATCTCCCACTGTATGATGGGCATGATTTGCAGGAAGTCCCGAGGTATCCGCAAAATTATCAGCGCCATAATTGGCATCTGCATTCAGAAGGATTCCACCCGGTCTCAAGACCCGGATCCATTCCCTGTATGCACCCGCTGCATCCGGTAAAGTCCATGTGAGATTTCTGGAAATAACCACATCAAAACTGCCGCTTTTAAAATCCAGTTTCTCCCCATCCATAACCTTAAAGGTACAGGAAACCTTTTCCTCCTTAGCCAGCTCCCGGGAATGACGGATCATATCAGGAGTCAGATCTATTCCTGTGACCTCATGTCCCAGTTTAGCCAGAAGAATGGTAAAAAATCCGGCACCGCATCCCACATCCAGGATTCTGAGTTTCCCTTCTGGCAGATACTTAAGAATCTCTCTCATCCATTTATCCGCCATATCGCTGTGAAGCTCGGCCCTTCTCTGCTCCTTAAAGCTGTCACTGCGTTTGGTCCAGTAAGCCGTAATTTTCTCCTTGCGGCTGTCCTCTTCCCTGCTAAAAGATCCATAAGTGATCATAGGTCCATCCTTGATCACCTGAAGGCTTCCAATCTGATAAAGGATCACACCGTTCAGATCGGAATAGCTTTTCTCCAGGATCTTTCCTTCATAATCTTTGGTACAGCCCAGATATTCTCCGGTTTTCACCAGATCTCCCGGCTTTTTAGCAGGATACCACAGACCGGATACAGTTGCAGACTGATACCGTACATTTTCAATTTCCATAGGATAATAGGTACTGTAGCTTCTCAGTCCCTGATAAACTCCCAGGAAACAAAGAATATTCCGCACATCCTTTCCTGTAGATTTCACTTCCTCTGCAGTCCAGCCACCCATCTGTCCCCGTTCGATCAGAACACTGGGAATCCCACAGGAAGCTGCATAATTATAAGCTCCTCCTGAGCCCACATTAGATTTGACCATATAAGGAACATCTGCCTGCTGTGCCATTTTCTGAGATATTTCCCTTACCTGCTGCACAGACTTTCCTGCATAATAAATATAAGGGGTCAGTTCTTCAAAGGAATCTCCGCTGTGCAGATCTATGTAATAATCCGCCACACTCTGCAGCTTTTCTACAACTGCATAAGCCAGACGGTCCATACGGGTCCCTTCCGGATTTCCCGGAAAAACACGGTTAAGATTTTTGTCATCTTCCGGACAGATACTGCCGCTTCGCTCTTCAAATTCCTTTCTGCAGACAGTTTTTACAAGGATCACCCTTCCATTCATTTTCTCCGGCTTCAGCTGGTCCGCAAGCTCTACTGCTGCCTGGATTCCCACATACTCTCCGGCATGGACAGAGGCAGTGATCAGAACTGTTTTTCCGGGATTACTGCCGCAGATCACTGTATAGGGAAGGGCAAATTCTCCCCCTGCCAGCCTCAGAAAACCGCTCTTCTTTGTTCCCGGTTCTGTCCAAAGAGGATCCTTTGCTTTCTGCAAATCTTCCTGTTGTTTTTCTGCGCAGATCATAAACATAGGAGTTGAATGATAATTCAGTTTCTCTTCCTGGCTCCATACTCTCTCCCAGATATTCAGATCTATGGAAACGGATCCAAATCCCATTTCTTTTAAAATATTTCTGTCCCAGACAGGCCGTTCAATGGCAGACAGAGGCATCTGCAGGGCAATCTTCTCCATTCTGTCAATATCAGTACAGAGATAATGATCGTCCAGATTTTCATTCTCTACAATCTTTCTGTCCTCTTCATAGGACCGACGCTTCTCCTCATCATAGAGATAGCCATACCAGTTTGCATCAAAATTCAGGAGCTTTCCACCAGGCTTTAATACCCGATGCCACTCTCTGTATGCACCTTTGGGATCCTTCAGATTCCAGGTAAGGTTTCTGGAAATAACCACATCAAAGGTATTATCTTCAAACTGCAGATTCTGAGCATCCATTTTATGAAAAACAATCTTTTCACAGAGCTTGCCTGCATTCTTTTTTGCAGTGTCCAGCATTTCCTGTGTATAGTCTACAGCTGTAACCTTGTATCCTGCCTCTGCAAGGATTACGGGAAAGAACCCCGGACCTGTACCAATATCCAGGATTTTCAGCTTTTCTTTCTTTTTCTCAGGAAACTGTCTTTTCAGGGTTTTCAGCCACGCTTCCTTCTGTATTCCATTTAATTCTTTATGATTCACCTCAGAGTATCCCTCTGCACGGGTACTCCAGTAGCTTTCAATTTCTGACAGCAGCTTATCCAATTTCTGTATCCTCCGTTTGTAATGATGTCAGGCTGATATGTGTCAAAATTCCCACAACATAATATTTTAACAAATACAAGTCTCCTCAACAAGCCCCCCGGGGGGACAAAAAAGGCTGTCCGAAGACAGCCTTTTGCATAATTACGCTTTATATTGCCCCTAAAATTTTGCGGGCATTATCGATTCTTTCCTGTGTGGGCGGTTTTACACCTTCAAGGGGATACGGAATTCCCAGTTTTTCCCACTTAAACGTTCCGAGAGTGTGATAAGGAAGTACCTCCACACGCTCTACATTTTTAAGTGTATGGATAAAATCTGCCAGTCTGTGGAGATATTCATCCTTGTCGCTTCCGCCCGGCACAAGCACATGTCTGATCCATACAGGTTTCCCCATATCAGATAATTCCTGTGCCATGGCAAGGATATTCCGGTTGGTATGTCCTGTAAGCTTTATGTGTTCCTTTTCATCGATCTGCTTGATGTCCAGAAGCACCAGATCTGTATATTTCATCAGCTCCAGCCATTTGGAATGCCAGGGCTCCTTTTCTGTATAGGGATTGGCGCTGGTATCCAGGGTTGTATGGATTCCTGCCTGCTTCGCTTTACGGAAAAGCTCTGTGAGAAAATCCATCTGCAGCAGTGGTTCTCCTCCGCTGACTGTGATCCCGCCTTTGTTTCCCCAATAGCCTTTGTAACGCAGTGCCTTATTCAGCAGTTCATCTGCTGTAGTGACCTGTCCCTCTTTCATATTCCAGGTATCTGGATTATGACAAAACTGACAGCGCATGGCACAGCCGCTGAGAAAGATCACATACCGTACTCCGGGTCCGTCCACAGAACCAAAACTTTCCAGGGAATGTACATATCCTTCCATAAGTTTTACATCCTGTCGTGGCAGGTTCTTGCGATTACGTCAAGCTGCTGTTCTCTGGTCAGGTCAATAAACTTAACTGCATAACCGGAAACACGGATTGTGAAGTTTGCATACTCTTCTTTTTCCGGATGTTCCATAGCATCGATAAGCTTTTCTTTTCCAAATACGTTTACATTGAGGTGATGTGCACCCTGGTCAAAATATCCGTCCAGTACGTGTACAAGATTCTCTGTACGCTCTTCCTCAGTATGTCCCAGTGCATCAGGATTGATCGTCTGAGTATTGGAGATTCCGTCCAGTGCATCCTCATAGTCAAGTTTTGCAACAGAGTTCAGGGATGCCAGAAGGCCATTCTGCTCTGCACCGTAGGATGGGTTTGCACCAGGTGCCAGAGGCTCTCCTGCTTTTCTTCCATCCGGAAGGGAACCTGTAGCTTTACCATAAACAACGTTAGAAGTAATGGTAAGGATAGAGGTGGTTGGTTTGGAATCACGATAGGTATGGATGTGTTTCAGCTTCTCAAGGAAGGTAGAAAGCAGAGTAGTAGCAATCTCATCTGCTCTGTCATCATCATTACCATAGCGTGGGAAGTCACCCTCTACCTGGAAGTCTGTGGTGATTCCGTCTTCATCACGGATTGCTTTTACCTTTGCATATTTGATAGCAGAAAGGGAATCAACCACATGAGAGAAGCCTGCAATACCGGTTGCAAAGGAACGGTCAACCTTTGTATCGATCAGAGCCATCTCTGCTGCCTCATAATAATATTTATCATGCATGTAATGGATCATATTCAGTGTTCCAACATACAGATGAGCCAGCCAGTCCATCATCTTATCATATTTTGCAACTACTTCGTCATAGTCAAGGTATTCGGAAGTAATAGGCTGATAGTTTGGTCCAACCTGCTGTTTTGTCTTCTCATCCACACCACCGTTGATCGCATAAAGAAGGCATTTTGCAAGGTTTGCACGAGCACCAAAGAACTGCATCTCTTTACCGGTCTCAGTAGCAGATACACAGCAGCAGATGCTGTAGTCATCTCCCCATACAGGGCGCATAACATCATCGTTCTCATACTGGATAGAGCTTGTGAGAACAGAAATATCAGCTGCATATTTCTTGAAGTTCTCAGGCAGTCTTGAGGAATAAAGTACAGTAAGGTTTGGTTCCGGAGCAGGACCCATATCCTCCAGTGTATGAAGGAAACGGAAGTCATTCTTTGTTACCATGGTACGTCCGTCCTGTCCCATACCTGCTACTTCCAGAGTTGCCCATACAGGGTCACCGGAGAATAACTGATTGTAAGATGGGATACGTGCAAATTTAACCATACGGAATTTCATTACCATGTGGTCTACAAGCTCCTGAGCTTCTTTTTCAGTAAGTGTACCGTTTTCCAGATCTCTCTCAATATAGATATCAAGGAAGGTAGAAATACGTCCAACACTCATTGCAGCACCGTTCTGAGTCTTGATCGCTGCCAGATATCCGAAATACAGCCACTGGAAAGCTTCTCTTGCATCCTTTGCAGGCTGGGAAATGTCATAGCCGTAAGCTTCTGCCATAACCTTCATGCCCTTCAGTGCACGGATCTGGTCTGCGATTTCTTCACGAAGCTGGAAATCATAGCGTCTCATACCCTGACGGTCGCAGGCTGCAAAATCTTTTTCCTTGCCTTCGATCAGGGCATCGATTCCATACAGCGCCACTCGTCTGTAGTCACCTACAATACGTCCACGTCCATAGGTATCCGGAAGACCTGTCAGGATCTTGTTGTGACGGGCAAGCTTCATCTCTGGTGTATAGATATCAAATACTCCCTGATTGTGAGTTTTGAATTCATAGTTATAGAAAACATCTTTGATCTTGTCACTTACGTGATAGCCATAAGTTTCGCACGCCTTTTCAGCCATTTTAATTCCGCCGTATGGCATAAAAGCACGTTTCAGAGGTTTGTCTGTCTGAAGACCAACAACCTTCTCCAGATCCTTTGTTTCCTCATCAATATATCCAGGTCCGTACGCAGTCAGAGAAGTAACAACCTCTGTCTCCATATCCAGGACACCGCCCTTTGCACGCTCCTCTTTCTGAAGTGCCTGCAGTTTGTCCCAAAGCTTATTAGTAGCTTCTGTAGGCTCTTCAAGGAAGGAAGCATCTCCTTCATATGGAGTGTAGTTCATACTGATAAAGTTACGAACATCAATTTTCTCCTTCCAACGATTACCCTTAAAGCCATTCCACTGTTCATAGTTTCTCATTATCTTACCTCTTTCTTTTAATATTTCCGCGCAATTCTCACGTAAAGTGAGATAATAAGATTTCTTTTGATTTGTGTTATCCACGCCGATAGTATACGGGACATCCTGGTCTTATGTCAATTGATTTGACCTATGATTTTATTTTTATACAATTTACTGCAAAAAGCAGAAATGACTGTACCTTTATCTGTACAGTCATTCCCGTTTTTTAACTTTTCTATTATTATGATATCCGCGAATTGCTCTGCTGCAAAGCAGCTCCTGCAATTCTGATATTAGCGATTGTTGATAGCAGTTACCAGGGCGTCAATGGAGGCACGGATGATATCAGGATCCACTCCTGCTCCCCATGCCAGGGTTCCGTCCGGTTTCTTGATTCCCACATAGGCGATAGCTTTGGAACTGGAACTGCACTCCAGCGCATGCTCCTGATAGGTTTCCAGAGAATACTCCAGATCATAGGCTTTCTTCAGAGCATTGCTTACTGCGTCCAGACGTCCGTTTCCACAGGCTTCTGTAACAATGGTCTCACCCTGGAAGGTTGAGGTTACATGTGTGGTAATTCCTCCATCCTTCTGCTGGAAATGTACCTCATTGATACGGTATGGCTCAACCACATTCTCGAAGGTTGACTTAAACAGACCAAAGATTTCATCCGGATGCAGCTCTTTGTGCTTATGATCAGATACTGCCTTGGTGGCATAACCCATAGCCTCACGCATTTTCGGAGGAAGGTTCAGGCCGTATTTGGTCTCCAGAATATAACCAACACCGCCCTTTCCGGACTGGCTGTTAATACGGATGACATCTGCATCGTAGTTTCTGCCCACATCTGTAGGATCGATGGGCAGATACGGTACATTCCAGTGATCCGGATCTTTGTCATCTCTCCAGTGCATACCTTTGGCAATGGCATCCTGATGGGATCCTGAAAATGCTGCAAATACCAGAGCACCACTGTACGGGCTTCTCTCTGTAACCTTCATGCCGGTGCACTCCTCATATACTTCACAGATATGAGGCATGTCAGAGAAATCAAGCTTAGGATCCACTCCCTGGGAATACATATTCATGCCAAGTGTTACAATATCCACGTTACCGGTACGCTCACCGTTTCCAAATAAAGTTCCCTCGATCCTGTCTGCGCCTGCCAGCAGTCCCATCTCAGAATCTGCTACGCCACATCCTCTGTCATTGTGCGGATGCAGAGATACGATCACGTTTTCACGATATTTCAGATTGTCACACATATATTCCACCTGGCTGGCATATACATGAGGCATGGAATGCTCTACTGTAACAGGCAGGTTGATAATACATTTATTATCTGCTGTAGGCTGCCATACATCCAGAACTGCGTTACATACCTCCAGGGCATATTCCGGCTCTGTTCCGGTAAAGCTCTCCGGGCTGTATTCAAACTGGAAATTGCCTTCTGTCTCATCTGCCAGCTTTTTCAGAAGTGCAGCGCCATCCACTGCAATCTTCAAAATCTCTTCCTTTGTTTTCTTAAATACCTGTTCTCTCTGGGCAACAGAGGTAGAATTGTACACATGTACGATTGCTTTCGGAGCACCTTTGACTGCCTCGAAGGTTTTACGGATAATATGCTCTCTGGCCTGGGTCAATACCTGGATGGTCACATCCTCAGGAATAAGATCCTGCTCGATCAGAGTGCGCAGAAATTCATATTCTGTCTCAGAGGCTGCCGGAAAACCAACCTCTATCTCTTTAAAACCAATTTTCACAAGAAGCTTAAAAAACTCTATTTTCTGTTCCAGGCTCATGGGAATGACCAGTGCCTGGTTACCATCACGCAGATCAACGGAACACCAGATAGGAGCTTTCTCCACATATTCCTTCTCTGCCCATTTCATAGATTTCACCGGGGGCATAAAATACTGTCTCTGATACTTGCTTGCTTTCATCATTTTCTTTATCCTCCACTTTCTTATGTCTTAAAAATAGCTAGGCGGTCTGTTTCGCAGGAACTAAAAAAGCCTCCCGCCCTGCATGATCTGCAAGAGACGGAAGACATCAAAATCTTACGCGGTACCACTCTTTATTTATGAACTACGTCATCACTCACCGGATACAGGATCTGAGATCCTTATATCCTCTCCCTTTAACGGTGGACACCGTCTGCGCCTACTCTCCTGTATAAAGATTTCAGGCAGCTGCTCAAAGGCGAGTTCCACAATTTCCATCCGCTGCTTCTCACCGGCCAGCAGCTCTCTGGGCTCAGGTTACTGTGTACTATTCCTCATCTATGCATTTCGCTTATTTTTGTTGAGTAATACGTTAACATCAAAAAGAGTTTTTGTCAAGACCCCTTCCCGAATTTATCCGAATTTGCCAAAATTTTGCTCAAATTTAAAAAAACACTTGCAATCTGTTTATACTTTTGTTACAATAGCAAATGTTGCGGGGTATGGCGTAGCTTGGTAGCGCGCACGGCTGGGGGCCGTGAGGTCGCAGGTTCAAATCCTGTTGCCCCGACTAAATGTAGTAAAATTAAGGGTTTCCGAGTTTGCGGAAGCTCTTTTTTTATTCCGTTGTTACTGTTCCGTATGATTTCAAAAGAAGAAGCCCCGTACCGAGGGCTTCTTCTTTTAAAATTATAACTTATGTATAAACAATCCGCTGCGAAGTTTTGGCTCGAACCAGGTGCTTTTTGGTGGCATAAGTCTGCTTTCGTCTGCAATCTTCATCAGATCTTCCATGGAGGTTGGATACATGACAAAGGCAACGCCTCCGGTCTTATCTGCCATCTGTGCCAGCTCTGCTGCCTTGTGACTTCCGCCTACAAAGGAAATACGCTGGTCTGTGCGCGGATCCTGAATACCCAGGATCGGATTCAGCACTTTGTCTTGAAGAATGGAGACATCCAGCTGGGTCACTACATCCTTGCCCTCATATACATCCGGCCATGCTTTCAGATGATACCACTGGCCGTCTACATACATACCCATACAGTGCTTTTCCACAGGCTTACAGGGAAAGCCCGGCATAAGCATCAATTCAAAATTAAATTTCAGGGCTGCCAGAAAGGCCTTAACTGTCAGTCCATTCAGGTCATGGACAACTCTGTTGTAAGGAAGAATACAAAGCTGGTCATAAGGAAATACTACTGACAGGAAATAATTAAATTCCTCTTCCCCTGTATATCCGGGATTCTGTTCTCTTCTCTTCCGTCCAACCTTCACTGCAGATGCAGCTCTGTGATGTCCGTCCGCAATGTACAGAGAATCAATTCCTGCAAATTCCTCATGGATTTTCCCGATCACCTCTGCATCATCAATTACCCATACTCTGTGTGTGATCTCATCCTCTTCTGTGAAATCACAGGCAGCCGGATGGCTCTTTTTCCAGTCCTCCATAAGATCCAGCAGAGACTGGGGATATCTGCAGGCCAGAAAAATAGGGCCAGTGTTGGCATTACAGCTGTCTACGTGGCGGATTCTGTCCTGTTCCTTGTCCTCTCTGGTCAGCTCATGCTTTTTGACCACTCCGTTCATGTAATCGTCAATAGAACTGCAGCCTACAATTCCTGTCTGGGTTCTGCCTTTTCTTACCTGCTCGTAAATATAATAGCAGGGATTCTCATCCTGGACCAAAATCCCTTCCTTCTCCAGGTTGTCCAGATTCTCTCTGGCTTTTGCATAAACCCTTTCATCATACAGATCAATGGATGGCTCCAGATCCATCTCCGGTCTGTCCACATGGAGAAAAGAAAGGGGATTTTTCTCCCCGATTGCCCTGGCTTCTTCTCTGTTTACCACATCGTATGGCAGGGCTGCCACTGCCCTGGCTTTGTCAGCTGCAGGGCGAAGGGCCTTAAATGATCGAAATACTGCCATAATACCTAACTCCTCTCTTGTACTTTCCTGAATCTCTGATTCATTCTCAGAATTTTTTCTCTTTGTCCGTTATTTTATCATACTTTATAATCAATATCCAGCAATTCCTGTTCTGCTGCCACCTGATATATTTCCACATCATCCGGATGGGACAAAACAACCTTTTTTCCGCCTTTGTCACCGGTCAGCAGTCCAAGCTCTCCAAAATATTTTTTCCTGAAAATGCAGGGATTGCCCATATGAGTTCCGTCAGAAACACAGACAATCCCTTTTTCTCCTCTTATACAGGCATGAATAAGCCCGCCTATCGTCTGGCCGGACAGCCAGGGCTGATCTGCCACACAAAAAAGGGCTGCATCTGCCTCCTGATTTGCCTCCAGACCGATTTTTACCGAGGAAGAAATCCCCCTTTCAGGAGCCAGGTTATGATAGACTCTAAATCCATATTTTTCTGCCTGTTCAGCAATAAAATCATATTGGGTCACTACAGAGATTTCCAGACAGGATTCCGGTTCCCCGGACAGCTGTTCCCAGTTTTTCTGCACATCATATAAAGTATCCAGAATATAGCAGAACATAGGCTTTCCCTGAATTTCATACAGCAGCTTATTAGAGCCGAAACGGCGGCTGTTTCCAGCCGCCAGCATAATGATCCCGATCTTCATATCTGCACTGTCCCTCCAAAGCTTCTCAGACTTCCGGCTGAAGCAATCATCTTTTGTTCCCTGAATTTTCTCAGGAGATTTTCCGGGTTCCTGCCAGACTTCAGAGTGTCAGTTTTATTCAGATACACCCGGTACTCCCTGTTTCCCACATTTTTCTTCAGCCCCTCAGCAGAAGACCCTATTCTTACAATGTCCTCTTCTGTAATCTCATCTGTCTCAGATTTTCCCAAAAAACCTGCAGTCAGTTCCTGGCGGAAAGCACACTGTTCTATACTTTTTCCCAGACAATCCAGACCAATGACACCGATTACCAGATCTGCACATTCCGGGATCACAGGTTCCCATTCTGCAGGGATCTTAACAGGTCTGTGTCTGGAACCGTCTGCCTCAACAAGTATCACATCACAAAAACAAGTCAGCTGCCTTATGGCAGCTTCCGATATGGCAGAATATTTTCCGGTTTCAGGCTCATAACCTGCTGCGATCACAGAATGATGGTTTGCCAGAAGCTCCCGGCATTTGCCCTGTACCTTTGGATCCAAAGCTTCCTCTCCTTTGCCAACCCTGACAAAGGGGCTGTCCGGTTCATATGCCATGTGTGTGGTGGTGGTGATCATAACCTTTTTACCGGCTGTCACCAGCTCCTTTTCCAAACAATGGATCAAGCTGGTCTTACCGCCTCCGCCAACCACAGCAATCACAGAATGGTCTCTTGGATCAATCCTAAGCAAATCCAGGAGTCCACCCTGAAGTTCTTTATTTTCCATAAGGAAGCACTCCCTCTGACAACAGGATTTCCAGCACACTGCCGGCAATACACCGTGCCTTGTCGGAAATCGTATAACAGTTTTTCTTCTGCTCCTTACGGGGATCAATATCTGCGATCTTCATTCCTTCCGGAATCCTGGCACCATCCCGGATGATTCCTCTCAACACTCCTGTAAGGCTGGCTTTTACAGGTACCTCTCCGATCCAGCCCAGGATCTGATCCTTTTCCACAATATCTGCAATCTGGGACTGACAGCGGATCACTCCCCCTGCAGGAGCATGGATCACTCTTTCCCTTCCATAGCCTGCGATCACTCCCGGAATCCCGGTATTTGGCAGGGCACTTCCTTCCCGGATGATCCTGCCCAGATTATGGCCGCGCATGGTTTCTACCACATAGTCCACATCCTCCCCTGCAGAGAATCCCGGTCCCAGGGCAATGGTAAGGTCAGCCATGGATCTGTCCGTTCCCAGATTCCGTTTTGCAAGGATACCATCGATCAGGGCTGCAGGTCTGTATTCCCTGAGGATTTTTCCCTGGGGATCGACCATAAGAGGAATCTCCCCTGCTCTCCAGATTTCCTGACATTGCCGGAAGGAATCCACCTTTCTGGCTGTCACACCTTCTACAGTAGCAGTCCCGTCATACACTGCCTCGCAGAAAGCCACCTCTCTCCGGATTGCTGTAGGCCTGTGGCATTCCAGCACCAGAACCCTGTATCCGCTGACAAAAAGCCTGTGAATAATACCGCTGGCAAGGTCACCCCCGCCTCTTACTGCCAGAAAATCCATATCAACCCTCCATAACCGATGATTTCAGCATCAGTTCTTTTCTGTTCTTCTGCCACAGATTCTCGTCCAGTTCTACCTCATATCCGCCGCCATTTTTCACATGCCACTCATAAAAGGATCTGGGAATCTGAGCATATTCCTCCATAATATTCATGATAGTACCGCCATGAATCACCAGCGCAGCCTGAGAAATTCCCCTGCGGATACATCTGGTAACAGCCTTATCAAAGCCTGTCAGATTTCTCCTTTTGGCTTCCTCTCTGCTCTCTCCTCCGGGGAAGGGCAGCAGTCCCTTACTGTCCACCCATGCCTGATAATCAGCATTTCCATCCAGTTCCTTATAATTTTTATTCTCAAATTCCCCAAAATCGCATTCGGACAGCTCTTCAATAATATGTACCGGCTCTTCCGGAAAAAGAATCGCCGCAGTCTGCACACAGCGTTTCAGAGGGCTGACGTAAATAGCCTCCGGCCCGGGATAATCCATTTTTCGGAGAACCTCTATTCCTTCCGGACAAAGAGGCTCATCTGTTACACCAATATATCTGGCATTCTTATTTCCCTCTGTCATTCCATGACGGATCAGCCATAATTTAATCATTCTTAATCACCATTCCAATCCCGCAGGCCACCCGCGTAACCTTGTGACTGTAGGCAGCCAGTCTGGTACAGACCCGGCCTACTGCTTCTCTGTATTTTCTGTCAAAGGCATCTATGGGAACCACTCCATATCCTACCTCCTGAGAAACCAGAACCACCTTCGGATTCTTACGGATCAGGGCTTCTGCCAGATCAGACACTTCCCTGCCTGCTTTTATCTCTCTGCGGATAAACTCATGAAAATTCAGGACTCCTTCTGCAGCAAACACTTCCTCTCCGGACAGACTGCTGCCCTCTCCCCAGATCAAATCCGGATATTCTTTTTTGGCATATTCTGTTTTTCCCTGATATGCACCACCTATAATCATTTCCATACTCTATGCACCCACATCCTCTTTAGAAATTAGAAATCACAGCCAGTACCACAGCCATTCCCACCTCACAGAGGCAAAGGAAAAAGCCAGATAGATCTCCTGTGGTTCCTCCGAAATATTTCATTGCCATATGATGATAATACCAGAATACCAGCAAAGCTGCCACAAAGGCTGCCAGCCCCCATACAGGGTGGATCCACATCATCCCTGCCAGAAGAAGTACCAGATAAAAGATCAATACATTTCTGGATACCACATCCGAAGAATTTCTGGAAAACTGCGCTACTGTGCCATCTGCTTTTGCCTTCGGAAAGGTGATCACGCCAATTCCTGACAGACACCTGGAAACCATAAATCCAAGACTGAGGATTCCTATGGCATGAAGATTTTCCCTTCCATAAAGCTGACTGAAAGCCCCCAGCCAGGTAAGAAAATACACGGCTGCAGTGATCACTGCAAAAGCCCCTGCATGGGAGTCTTTTAGGATTTCCAGTCTCCGGCTCCGTTCCTGCCAGGAGCTGAGGGCATCAGAGGTATCCAGAAGTCCATCCACATGGATCCCACCGGTCACCAGTACCGGTATCAGTACCAACACTACTGTTACAAATCCCGGTTCATATCCAAACCGCAGTCCCAGCCAGGTCACCGCCATTGTCAATATACCGATCACAGTGCCGATAAAAGGGAAGAAACAAAACATATATTTCATATTTTCCTTTGTCCAGTCAGCTCTGGGCATGGGAATTTTGGAAAACATGGCAAATGCCACCTTAAAATTATTCCACAGGGATTTCATATATAAAACTCCTCAATTATTATTTATTATTATCCATCTTCTTTAGGTATACCGGAATCCCGTATACCACTTCTACTGCCTCATCTGCCATTTTTGCCACAGCCTGATTAATCTCCCCCAGATATTTCAGATAGATATTCATCTCTTCCTCAAATGTAACCCCATCTGAAAAAATCTCATTGGTCACGATCACCACATGCCTGGCCATTTCCTTCAGCCTTTGTACTCCAGCCAGAATCTCTTCTACCGTCTTCTGATGGGCACCATTTTCCTCAAACATTTCATTTGCCGTAAGGTTGGACATACATTCCAGTAATACCACACTGTCCTCGGAAATCTTTACATCCTTCAGCCCTGTATAGCATTCCACTGTATCAAAGCCCTTGCCTGCCCGCATTTTCCGATGACGTTCAATCCTTTTAAAGCTCTCCTGGTCAAAAGGGTGCATGGTAGCGATATAGATCCGCTTCGCCTCCCCCAGAGAAAGGACACGGTCTTCTGCAAAAGCAGATTTCCCGCTTCCGCTGCCCCCTGTAACAAGAATCAACATTATTTTAACTCCTCATACTGCTCCACATGAATATCCTCAAAGGTACTCATGGAGTGATAAACCGCTGCAGCCATATCCAATACCGGAAACAGAGTTACTGCACCGGTTCCCTCTCCCAGACACATATCTGCGTGAAGGATTGCTTCCTTTCCTATAGACTCCAGGATCAGATGAGCAGCCGGTTCCTTTGATACATGGGAAGCCAGAATATAATCTCCTGCTGTAGGACAAAGCTTCATAGCGATCAGGGCTGCCACACAGGAAATAAAACCATCCATCAGCACAGGCATATGAAGGGCAGCACCACCCAAGAACACACCTGTCATTCCTGCAATATCCAGTCCGCCTACCTTGGCCAATACATCCACAGGATCTGCAGGATCCGGGCGGTTCAGCTCAATGGCTTTTTTAATGGCAACTACCTTTCGGTTCAGACCTTCACTGGTAAGACCTGCCCCTCTGCCTGTCATGGTTTCTACAGGCTGATCCAGGAGCACAGAAGCCACAGCACTGCTGGTAGTAGTATTTCCGATTCCCATCTCACCGGTAGCCAGGATCTGATATCCTTCAGCTTTCAGCTCTGCCGCTGCCGTTACACCGGCCATGATCCCCCGGATAGCTTCCTCTCTGGTCATAGCCGGACCCTTGGTCATATTATGGGTTCCCTTCATAACTTTCAGGTCTGTACGGACCTTTGTATCTGTCACCATCCCGGTATCCACAGGATAGACCAGCACATTACACTGCCTGCACATGGCACAGACGCTGGTATCACCCTTAAGGAAATTTTCAGCCACAATCGCCGTAACCTCCTGGCCTGTCTGGGTCACTCCCTCTTCTACAACTCCGTTATCCGCACACATGGCAACCAGTGCTCTCCTGGAAAAATCAATATCCGGATTTCCTGTAATCCCCGCAATCTGGACCAGAAGTGTCTCCAGCTTTCCCAGAGAATGGAGGGGTTTTGCAATACTGTCCCAGCGCTTCTGAGCAGTCTCCATTGCTTTCTCATCAAGAGGTGTGATCGCCGCAAGCGTTTCCTCCAGTGTACTATAATTTTTCATATCTTTAATTCTCCTTAAAATTCTTTTTTCCTGTGGTAAAAACAAAGAATTTGCTGAACACATAATTCAGGATCAGCACAATAAACTGTGTGGCAAATTTGCCCACCATATCATTCATTCCCAGCTTTGCTACCAGCAGCCAGACGCCTCCCACCTCAATGACCATGGTCATAAGACGGGCACTGATAAACTTGCAGAAGGGCCGGATGTGGTCTGCCAGAGTTTCACATTTATCCTGGAAAACAAACCTTGAATTCACCACATAAGCAAAAAGGATCGCCAGTATAATGGAAATCACATTGGCAATATTCAGACCAACCCTCAGCTTTCTTAAAACATAAAAACTGATCAGATTTACCAGTGTAGTACATCCGCCAAAAAACACATAGCGCACCACTGAGCTTGCATATAATTTTTTTATCAACTGTTTCATTTATTTTCTACGCTCCAAATCTTCTTCACTTCCATGGATGATCTTTGACACAATATAACGGGGACGATGCTTCACTTCCTCATAAATTTTGGCAATATAATATCCGATGATCCCAAGACTGATCATTACCGCACTTCCTATAAGCAAAAGCACCAGAAGCAGGGTAGTATATCCCTCTACTGCCCGTCCTCCAAAATATTGCACCAGAGAATAGATCATCAAAGCCAAGGAACACAGAAAGCAGATCAATCCCCCTACTGTGACAAACTGCAGAGGAACTGTAGTAAATGCCACAATATTGGTAAACGCATATTTCACCAGAGACCAGGGAGACCATTTGGAGACCCCTGCCTCTCTCTCCTGTACCTCAAATCTGACACTGGTAGTCTTAAATCCTACCCAGGAGGAAGTAGCCCTGAAAAACATATTTCTCTCAGGCATAGACAAAATGCTGTCCACCGCCTTTCGGTCCATCATCTTAAAATCCGAGGCATCCTTCATATTCACCTTTGTTGCCTTGGTCATAATGCCATAGAAAAATTCTGCACACTTTTTATGGACAGCGCCCTCTTTTCCTCTGTCTGATTTGACGCCCTCGATCACTTCATATCCATCCTGCCACAAGCGGTACATTTGTACCAGTGTTGCCGGAGGATGCTGTAAATCACAGTCCATCACAGCGATCACATCACCGGAGGCCTGGGCCAGTCCTGCAAAAACAGCTGCCTCCTTGCCAAAGTTTCTGGAAAAATGAACTCCTGTTACATTCGGGTCCTTTTTCCCGGCCTTTTTAATCTCCGCCCAGGTACCATCTGCGGAACCATCGTTTACTACCACCAGCTCGTAAGGAATCTCTGCCTCTGTGAGAACCTCCCTCAATACCCGGCAGGTCTTTCCCACCATCAGTTCCTCATTATATGCCGGAAGCACTACTGATAATCTTTTCATCTTATCTCCTCGTCTGTCTTTCAAAAATTATTATACATCAAACCTATTAAATGTCTATTCTTACCTGCAGGTTTTCTTTTTGCGGCTTCTATATACCAATATGAAATATAAAAGGAGCCCCGCCAGGGTAAGTACTGCTCCGGTTTTTATATAGGGAGTACAATAAATAAGCTGTATTGTATGATGTCCCTCTTCCAGTTCCACTGCCATATACATGGTATTGGCCTTCTTAAGCTCTGCCTTTTTCCCGTCCACATAAGCAGTAAAGCCTTTGCTGTAAGGAATTGCCAAAACCAATGCCCTTTTGCCTGAAACTGTAATCTCTCCGGTGATCTGGTTCTCTTCCTGGTTTATATTCTGAAGAGTTTCTGCCCCAAGCTCCTGTGTCTTTTCCTGGATTCCCTGTACAGGCTGGCACACAACCCGAAACTTATCATAAGTATAAATTCCTGTATTTTCAAAGGTAAGTGTGATCACCTTTCTGTTGGTTCTGGAATATCCCAGATTGCACAGGAAATTATGGCGTCCGCTGTATGCATTGTATTTATCTGTAAAAATCTTAATACTTTTTTGCACATCACCGGAGGCTACTGACATTGCCGCTTCCTTTGTCTCCTTCCAATAACGCCACATACTGTCCTTATTCCAGACTTTATTTTTTTCATAATCAGACAGGCTGTTCCATTGTTTTTTGCCGATCAGCTGTCTGGGAGAAAGGCTGTCATAATCCAGATTATCTGCAACAAGATAAGTTTCACATTCTGTCAGTCCGTTAAAGACCAGCTTCAGGCTGGCACCCTCACGGGTTACATAAATTTTACCGTCAGATACCGTACATCCCTCTCCCGGTTCTATTCTGTAATCCATAGATTCATCGTCAAAATAAGTAGAAGCTTTTGGCAGGGAACTATCCTCCAGCACAACTCCGTCCAAAAGAGCCTGCTGCTTCTTCACAACATCCATTTTTTCATATTCAGACCTGGGAATGTAGCTGTCATAGGTATACCCCAGAGGCAGTGTGCTGTCTCCTGTATATGCCCTGCACTCCTTGTTTCCCTTACCTGCAGAACCTTTTTCCCGGTTATATCCATAGGGCAGATATTTGTAATTATTGCCGCTGATCACAAAATATTTCACTGCAGCCAGACGGTCAAGGATTGTCCTGCTGTCCAGATTCTCATAATGCTGCTCCCAGGGCGTATTCAGATACATCTCATTAAAAAACTGACTGATACTTCCGTTAGCCAGACTGAAATAATAGGCTGTGCTGTTGGTACCCATATACATGGACGTATTATCATAAGGAAGAGCACCATACTGGTCGTATCTGTACACCCCTTGGTCTCCGGTATTCAATACTGCCTTATCTGTATTGGATTCCAGCTTGTCCATTACATCCTCTTCCCCTGCAAACTCAGACAGATAATCCTTTTCATAGGAATACTGATAGGACACGTTCAGCAAAATACTGACCACCAAAAGTCCGGAAAGCATGCCGCACATATATTTCCCCTGAAGGAAAATATTGCCAAAGGAGGTAACTGTAAACACAGCCAGAACCAGAACGATCACTGCCGCCATATTTCTCTGCGTCCGGGCTGACTGTGCAAATAAAGCCAGCACACAGTACACCACAGTCATGACAAAGATTTTTTTCTTCTCCCTTATCTTAAGGGTAAAAAGCTCCGGATAGGCTTTCACAAAGATATATGCAATCATCATTCCATAGGCCCAGATCCAGCGATTGGACACATAGGAAAAGCCATTGAGCACATGCCCGGCAAACGGGATCAGCAAAAACAGATTCAGTATAATAAATCCAAGCTTCAGATCCAGGTACTTTCTTTTCCTGGAAAACAGCACAAATACTCCTGCCATGGCAACTGCCGAATAACCGGCAACTCCCCACTGGATCATATTTTCACCGATCAGATCACCCAAATATTTTTCATAATAAATCTTATCATATAAAAGGGGCACATAATTTTCCACCTGGAAGCGTTCTGTGCCAAAGAGTGTCATGACAACCGGCAGAAAAATTACAGCCGCGATCATCAGCGCCACTCCATAATAACCTACAAACTTTACAAACCACTGTAAAACATCCCTGACACTTCTCTTCTGAAAAATCCCAAAATAGCGGAAAGCAGCATAGAGAAGCATAAAAATACAGATCATATAAAAGAAATAAAAGTTTGACATCGCCGAAATAGCCGTTGCCCAGATAAAAAGCCATGGCTTCTCTTTTTTGTAAATCTTATCAATGCCCATCAGCACCAGGGGCAGATAAATCATAGGATTGGAAAAGTAAGGGTGCTTCATGGCTGCATAAATGGTCCATCCTGCAAATATATAGATCAAAGTCCCCATAAAAGTAGCCTGCTTTGGGTTCTTATGATAAAAACAAAAAATACTAAATGAAATCCCCGCCAGATAAATCCTCAGGAAAATAAGAACCTCATACAGAATCTCCGTCTTATCCGCAGGTACAAACACAGACAGCAAGGTCAGCGGATCGCCGATCACATAATAATGTAAGGTAGTAAGAATATCCGAGCCATAACCGATATTCATATCCCACATAGGGACAGACAGCTTATGCTCAATAAAAATTCTGTGCAGGATTTCCCTCAGATACCTGCCATAATAGGCCAGGGAATTCAGATGCTGGGGAATCCCGTCATGACTCCACACCAAAGACTTCCCATTCCCTGCGAACTGATAATAGATAAAAAAAGAAATAACCCCAAATACAAGCGTATATAATAAGTAGAAATCCTTCTTACTATCCCTGCTCACAAATCTCCTCATAACCACTCCTTTATATTCTATCATTCTAAACCGAGTTATAAAGTTCTCACTGATTATAGACAAATATCCAATACTTGTCAAATTTATAGCCAACATTATTTTATTGTTTAATCAGCCAGTATCCAGTCAGGAAATGAAATAACTTCAGTGGTTCCGAGACTGAGCCCCAGAAGTTATTTCATTTCCTGACGTCCCTTATAAAAAGAGCCGCGATACAAAAGTACCGCGGCCCACATATATCGTCTGGACACCATAAACAGCTCAATCTGTTTATTTTATATTATTGTTTATCAATCGTTCAAAAAGCGGAAAGATTATTCAGCGCTGTGAAGAGCGATCAGCTTCTGCAGATATTCAAATCTAGCCTTAGCCTCAGCCTCATTCTTAGCAAACAGTCTTGCAGCCTTCTCAGGATTCTGACGTTTCAGAGAGTTGTAACGAACCTCACCGTCAAGGAATGCCTGATACTCTTCCATGCTTGGAGCCTTGGAATCAAGTGAGAACTTGTTTCCTTCTGCTGCAGGATTGAATCTGAAGTTGTGCCAGTATCCAACCTTAACTGCTAATTCTTCCTCTGTCTGAGCTTTTGCCATACCTTTCTTAATACCATGGTTGATACATGGAGCATAAGCGATAATCAGAGATGGTCCCGGATAAGCCTCAGCCTCTGCAATAGCTTTTACAGTCTGGTTGAAGTCAGCACCCATGGAGATCTGAGCAACGTATACATAGCCATAGCTCATAGCGATGGAAGCCATATCTTTCTTCTTAGTCTCTTTACCGCCGGCAGCGAACTGAGCGATAGCACCTGTAGGTGTAGATTTAGAAGACTGTCCACCTGTGTTAGAATAAACCTCTGTATCGAATACCATAACGTTGATGTCACGTCCGCTAGCCAGAACATGGTCAACACCACCGAATCCGATATCGTAAGCCCATCCGTCACCACCGAAGATCCACTGGGATTTCTTAGCCAGGAAGTCTTTCTGAGCAAGGATTTCTTTTGCTTTGTCGCATCCGCAAGCTTCAAGAGCAGCAACAAGTTTGTCTGTAGCAGCGCCGTTTGTAGCACCTACAGAGAATGTATCCAGCCATTCCTGACCAGCTGCTTTCACGTCTTCGTTTGTTCCGTTAGCAACAACGTCTTCTACTTTTGCTTTTAAGCCATCACGGATTGCTCTCTGAGCAAGAAGCATACCATAACCAAACTCAGCGTTATCTTCGAACAGAGAGTTAGACCATGCAGGACCCTGTCCTTTAGCGTTTACTGTGTATGGTGTAGATGGTGAGGAGTTACCCCAGATAGAAGAACATCCTGTTGCGTTTGCGATGTACATTCTGTCACCGAACAGCTGAGTGATCAGTTTAGCGTATGGTGTTTCACCACATCCTGCACAAGCTCCTGAGAACTCAAGCAGAGGCTGTTTGAACTGGCTGCCTTTAACAGTTGCTTCTTTGAATTTAGCGATAACATCTTCTTTAACCGGCAGTTTCACTGTGTAGTCAAAGTATTTCTGCTCGTTTTCGCTTGCTTCAAGGTTTTCCATAGCAAGTGCTTTCGCACCCTTCTTACCTGGGCAAACGTTTACACAAGAACCACATCCTGTACAGTCAAGTGCGGATACGGACATTGTGAATTTGTATTCTTTCATACCTGTAAGGTCTAATGTCTTCATGCCTTCCGGAGCATTAGCTGCTTCTTCAGCTGTCAGAGCTACAGGACGGATAACTGCATGTGGGCAGACATAAGCACATCTGTTACACTGGATACAGTTTTCCGGATTCCATACAGGAACGTTAACTGCGATACCACGTTTCTCATATGCAGCAGAGCCTGATGGTGTAGTACCGTCTACATAATCCTTGAATGCAGATACAGGTAAGGAGTTACCTTCCTGAGCATTAACTTTAGCCTGGATATTGTTAACGAAATCAATAACATCCTGACGTCCTTCTGTTGCATGAGTCATATGAAGACCTTCGTCCTCAGCATCTTTCCAGCTTTCCGGAACTGTGATCTCAACAACCTGTTTAGCACCTGCATCGATAGCTGCCCAGTTCTTCTGTACCACATCATCACCCTTACGTCCGTATGTTGCCTTAGCAGCAGCCTTCATAAGGTCGATTGCCTGCTCTTCCGGAATGATTCCTGTAAGTTTGAAGAATGCAGACTGAAGGATTGTGTTGATACGTGTTGGTCCCATGCCTGTTTCAATACCGATCTTAACACCGTCGATTGTGTAGAATTTGATATTGTGGTTAGCGATGAAAGCTTTTACCTGTCCTGGTAAATGTTTCTCAAGACCTTCCATATCCCAAGCACAGTTAAGGAGGAATGTACCACCGTCAACAAGTTCCTGAACCATGTTGTATTTGTTTACGTAGGATGGATTGTGGCATGCTACGAAGTTTGCTTTGTGGATCAGGTATGTGGATTTGATCGGTTTCTTACCGAAACGTAAGTGGGACATTGTAACACCACCGGACTTCTTGGAGTCATAATCAAAGTAAGCCTGTGCGTACATGTCTGTATTGTCACCGATGATCTTGATGGAGTTCTTGTTTGCACCTACTGTACCATCAGCTCCCAGACCCCAGAATTTACAGTTTGTTGTTCCTTCTGGTGTTGTTACGATCGGAGCACCTGTCTCAAGGGAAAGGTTAGTAACATCATCAACGATACCGATTGTGAATTTCTCTTTTGAAGTGTTCTCATAAACAGCTACGATCTGTGCAGGTGTAGTATCTTTGGAACCTAAACCATAACGTCCGGAGAATACTTTTACGCCGCCGAATTTGCTGTCTTTTAATGCTGCTACAACGTCAAGGTACAGTGGCTCGCCAAGTGCACCCGGCTCTTTAGTTCTGTCAAGAACTGTGATCTGTTTTACAGATTCCGGAATTGCATCGATGAGTGCCTGTGCGCAGAATGGTCTGTAAAGACGAACTTTAACAACACCGACTTTCTTTCCTGCTGCTGCAAGGTAGTCGATTGTCTCCTCGATTGTATCGTTTACAGATCCCATAGCAACGATTACGTGTTCTGCATCAGCAGCTCCGTAGTAGTTGAATAATTTATAATCTGTACCGATCTTAGCGTTAACTTTGTCCATGTATTCCTGAACTACTGCCGGAAGAGCATCGTAGTATGGGTTACATGCTTCTCTTGCCTGGAAGAAGATATCAGGGTTCTGAGCGGAACCTCTCTGGCATGGGTGATTTGGGTTAAGGGCATGGTTACGGAATTCCGCGATTGCTTCCAGATCTGCCATATCCTTAAGATCTTCATAATCCCATGTCTCGATCTTCTGGATCTCGTGAGATGTACGGAATCCATCGAAGAAGTTGATGAACGGAACTTTACCTTTGATTGCTGCAAGGTGAGCAACAGGTGTTAAGTCCATAACTTCCTGTACAGAAGATTCGCAGAGCATTGCGCATCCGGTCTGACGACAGGCCATAACGTCGGAGTGATCACCAAAGATTGAAAGTGCGTGGGAAGCAAGTGCACGTGCAGATACGTTGAATACTGCAGGTAACTGCTCACCGGCGATTTTGTAAAGGTTCGGGATCATAAGTAACAGACCCTGAGATGCTGTATATGTTGTTGTTAAAGCACCTGCTGCCAGAGATCCGTGTACAGCACCTGCTGCACCAGCCTCAGACTGCATTTCAGTTACCTGAACTTCCTGTCCGAAAATGTTCTTTCTTCCCTGGGTTGCCCATTCATCTGTTGCTTCCGCCATAACAGATGAAGGAGTGATCGGGTAAATAGCGGCTACATCTGAGTATGCATATGAAGCATGAGCAGCTGCATGGTTACCATCCATGGTTTTCATCTTTCTTGCCATAGTTTGTTTTTCCTCCTTAAAGGTATGATGAAAATTGTATTATTTTTAAGGCAAAATAATTTATGCCCTAAATTTCACAGTAAATTATAACATAATCTTTAGGAAATGTGCAATTGGTTTTGGAAGTTTTTGTATCTTATGAGGTACAATTGTGTTACTGTTCACATAACACTATCCCATAAAACAAAAAAGAAGAGGCTTACGCCTCCTCCAGAATCTGCAGTAAGGTTTTTCTCTTAAGCATGGCAACCAACTGGGACTGGATGTCTGCCAACTCTCTGTGCACCAGACAGGGAATTCCGTCCTGCCCGTCACGCACGCAGTCATACCGAGGATCCAGGCACTCAATAATAAACATTCCCGGATCTATGGCCTGATATACATCATATAAGGTCAGTTCATCTGCACCTCTGTCCAGGGAATAGCCTCCATGAACACCGCGGTAGCCTTTCACAATCTTCGCTTTCTGCAATTTCTTAAGTATTTTATAAGCAAAGGGGGCTGTAATTGCTTCCTTCTCACAGATCTCAGGCACACTGAGCCTGCTCTCCCCCTGCAACGCACGGATCACACGTACTGCATAATCACATTCTCTGGTAATAAACATTATATATCCTCTCTGCTCTCAGCATTTCATTATTTTCAAACCTTATTATACCAATGCAGATTTTTTTTGTAAATAAAAGAAAACAAAAAATCAAAAAACTGTTGCAAATTTCCTATTTTAATGTAAAATGGTAAACGGCTGTGCTGGTAAAACAGATACAGGCATTTTTATTATATAAAAGAACACAATCACAGTATTTCAATGAAAAAGAGGTAAACTATGATTTCAGCAAACAATATTACTTTACGTGTGGGCAAGAAAGCCCTTTTTGAAGACGTAAATATCAAATTTACAGAAGGAAACTGCTATGGTCTCATCGGAGCCAACGGAGCAGGTAAATCTACTTTCCTTAAAATCCTCTCCGGACAGCTGGAGCCTACCAAGGGTGATATCGTAATCACACCGGGACAGCGTCTCTCCTTCCTGCAGCAGGACCACTTCAAATATGATTCCTATACAGTTCTGGACACCGTTATCATGGGTAACCAGAGACTTTATGAGATCATGAAGGAAAAAGATGCGATCTATGCAAAAGAGGACTTCACAGACGAGGACGGCATCCGCGCCAGTGAGCTGGAGGGCGAATTTGCAGAGATGAACGGATGGGAAGCAGAATCCGATGCAGCTACTCTCCTGAATGGTCTTGGTATTGAGACAGAATTTCATTATTCACAGATGGCTGACCTGACAGGAAGCCAGAAGGTAAAGGTACTTCTTGCCCAGGCACTTTTCGGCAACCCGGACATCCTGCTTCTGGATGAGCCTACCAACCATCTGGATCTGCCTGCCATTGAATGGCTTGAAGAATTCCTGATCAACTTTGACAATACAGTCATCGTAGTCTCCCATGACCGTTATTTCCTGAATAAAGTCTGTACCCATACCGCTGATATCGACTATGGCAAGATCCAGCTTTATGCAGGTAATTATGACTTCTGGTTTGAGTCCAGCCAGCTGCTGGTAAAACAGATGAAGGAAGCCAACAAGAAAAAGGAAGAAAAGATCAAGGAACTCCAGGAGTTCATCTCCCGTTTCAGCGCCAACGCTTCCAAATCCAAACAGGCTACCTCCCGTAAGCGTGCCCTGGAGAAAATCCAGCTGGATGATATGCGTCCGTCCAGCCGTAAATATCCATATATCGACTTCCGTCCAAACCGCGAGATCGGTAACGAAGTACTTATGGTAGAGGGACTTTCCAAAACCATCGACGGAGTAAAGGTTCTGGACAATATCTCCTTCACACTGGGCCGAGAAGATAAGGTTGCTTTTGTAGGTGCCAATGAGCAGGCCATTACAACCTTCTTCAAGATCATCACCGGCGAAATGGAACCGGATGAAGGCAATTATAAATGGGGCGTAACCACCACACAGGCTTATTTCCCCAAAGACAACACTGCAGAGTTTGATAACGACCTGACTATTACAGACTGGCTGACCCAGTACTCAGAGATCAAGGATGCCACCTATGTACGAGGCTTCCTGGGACGTATGCTCTTCCCGGGCGAGGACGGTGTGAAACGTGTCCGCGTACTTTCCGGTGGTGAGAAGGTTCGCTGCCTCCTCTCCAAAATGATGATCTCCGGTGCCAACATCCTGATTCTGGATGAGCCAACCAACCATCTGGATATGGAGAGCATTACCGCACTGAACAACGGACTGATCAAATTCCCGGGTGTGATCCTTTTCACCTCCCATGACCACCAGTTCGTACAGACCACAGCCAACCGTATTATGGAGATCCTTCCAAACGGAACCATGATCGACAAGATCACAACCTACGATGAATATCTGGCAAGTGATGAAATGGCCAAGAAACGTCACGTATTCGAAATCAATGAGGAAGATGCTTCCGATAACTAAAGATAACTAAAATCACAAAAAAGGTTCGCACCGGAGTTATGAACTCTTCTGCGAACCTTTTCTTATATCTTATATATTCTGATTTAGCCCTTTCCCTCAGAAACCAGCTTTACTGTCAGCCTCCGGCACTCAGTCCTCCGACTTCATGGTAATATCTGCCAGTTTTCCCCCGGTAACCTTCAGAAGTTCCTCCAGCGGCACCTTCAGGGTAAGTCCGATCCGGCCGCCACTGACATAAATCTCACTGAAATTACCTGCTGATGCGTCAAATACCACAGGATATGGCTTCTTCATACCCAAAGGGCTGCAGCCACCTCTCACATAGCCTGTGATCTTGGTGATATCCTTTACATGGATCATGTCCACTGTCTTCTCACCTACCGCTCTGGCAGCAGCCTTTCTGTCTACTTCTTTTTCAATGGGGACTACAAACACAAAATAGCCGCCGCTTTTGCCCTCCATCACCAGAGTTTTAAAAGACTGGTCATAAGGTGCCCCTATCTTATCGGCACTGTGAAGTCCGTCTATAAATTCATCACATTCATAGGTAAAGGTCTCATACTTCACCTTCTGTCTGTCCAGCATTCTCATTGCATTTGTCTTAGCTTCCTTTGCCATTCCCTGTCATTCCTTTCTGTTGTCATACGTACTCTGCCGCTTACCTATATGGCAAAACGCAGCCGGCGCTTATCAATATTATTGAGTTGTATATCCGGAATCCGGCACAGCCTTCATCTGCTGCATATCATCGATCAGGCGATGATACCCCTCAATGGTGACGATCCTATCTGTCTCAGAGGTTTTAATTCCCACACAACGCACATTTACCCAACCTCTCTCCGAATGCTTCCATGGATAAGAAGCCTCCACAGTCTGGCCTGTGGTAATAATTGTCTCCAACACATTATGAATATAATGGAGATAATCCGGATGGATATTCTCAAACCAGTTCTTATAGCACTGTGCAGGTGATGCATTCTTGTCCGCCTCAATAAGGCTGTGCATATTGTCATCTGCCAGCATAACAGCCTGTCCGGAATCTTTATTGATCTTGATGCTCCACAAGCCCATAAGTGTAGCGGAAAGAATATTATGATCCAGTGTTTTCTCTACATATCTGTGAAGTCTCTCTATCATGTCCGTTTTTTCTTTCTGACAGAACAAAACATTCTCCAAAAGCTTTGCTGCCTTTTTCAGCAGAAACAGATCATCCCTGCAATAGTCTGCATCATCCACGGAGATCAGCCCCACAACCTTATGATTCTGAGCACAGATGCTGCAGAGCATACAATTATAAATATCCTGAAGCATAAATCCATTCCAGAGGATCTGGTCCTTTTCCTTCAGTTCTTCTGCACTTCTGATAAACACAGCATGCTTTTCCTCCAGGAGCTTCGCCCAGGGACGCATATTGTCCCCTCCGGACAGCTTAAGGAAACGCTTCTTGTCCATCACACCCTTGTCATGATAAGAACAAACATCCTGCCAGATATCCATGCCGGAATCATACAAAAACAGACAAACCCGGCTGCTCTGATAAAAATGTCCCGTAAAGTCCAGAATTTCCTGGATCAGTTCCGACTGTTGCTTCTTTGTGACAGCCAGTTCATACAGCTCCAGAGTCTGGTTCAGCCCATACAGTTCATCCTTCAGTCTGCGGTCCTGCTGTCGATTCTCCTCTTCCACAGGCCAGGCAACTACCATTACTGCCGGTCTGCCGTTATATGTCATCGCCTTTTCACGCACACGGAGGAGACGGCCGTATTTCTCATACAGCATTTTCTCAGTCAGATAACTGCCGTTTTCCTCTTTCTCCATACTGTTGCCTGAAATTTTCCTTACATCTCCTGCAAATATCTGACTGTATTTACTTCCAAAATAATTATAAACGCCGGTCAGCTTCTTTGCTGCAGAATTCATGAAATATATTTCCTGGCTTTCCGTATCCACCAGATACACAATTTCCTCCAGCTGATCCAGGATTTTGCGGTACTCAAACTGTTCTGAAATTGCAGTCTGGCCTGTACACTCTTTATGCAGTCTTTCCTTTTCATTATACTCTGTCAGGCGTCGGATCAGCTGCATATAAGCATCGTTGGGAACTAGACAGGTATACTCAAACTCCTGTGCCGACATAGGTCTGCCAAAAAGGAAACCCTGGATCAACTCAGGAAAAAGCGTATCCAGACAATGAAGCTCCTCCTCGTCCTCTACACCCTCACAGCAGACCCGGATCCGGGCACTGTGGGTAAGCTCCAGCATATTGCTGAGAAGCCGGTAATTATAAGCACTCTTCTGAATCTGACGGATAAAACAGCGGTCGATCTTGACCTCATCCACCTCCAGACTCTTGAGATAGCTCAGGGAAGAATATCCGGTTCCAAAATCGTCAATGGAAACATGCATTTCCTTATTACGCCAATTAGAGAATATATTATTAAAATAATTATAATCCTGCAGCTGCATACTCTCTGTAACTTCCACTGTGATATTTCTGCCCGGAAGCCCTGCCTCTCTGGCAGCTTCCACCACATCATTTACAATAGAAGCCTCTCTCAGCTGCACATAGGAAGCGTTGATACTGATACTGAAATCCTCCTGCAGTTTCCTCCATCTGGCACACTGGACAAATGCCTGCTGCATCACCCACTTACCTACAGGAATGATCATACCGCTCTGCTCCAGGATCGGAATAAACACAACCGGAGACATAAAACCAAATTTCCTGGAATGATAGCGCAGCAATGCCTCCGCACCGTGAAGTTTATATTCATTGGATGTCACCTGAGGCTGATAATAAAGCTCAAATCCCTCAAAATTGTTCCGGATGCTGTCTCTCATCTCCTGCTGAAGTTCAATCCTGGACAAGGTCTTGTTATAATCCTCCGAAGAGAAATACTCCATACGGTTTTTGCCCGCTTCTTTGGCACGACCCAGAGCATTTTCCGCATAGCTGACCAATATATTTACATCTTTTTCCTTTTCAAAAGGATAGCTGACAATTCCTGCCGAAAAGCTACACAGTGCCGCTGTTTTCTCCTTCACCAGAGCATAGAAATCCTCTGCATCCCTCCTATTGTATCCCACAAGATCCACTGCAAAATGATCCCCATCCAACCTGTAAACTGTGTTTCTCTCACCTTTCAGGCTCTCCAGAATCTCCGCACTGCGGACCAGAACACGGTTGCCATACTCACGGCCCATCCGTTGATTCACATCCCTGAAGCCGTCAATTCCCAAAACCATCAGATGTCCACGGTATCCCCGGGCAATCTTACTGTTCAGATCATCCAGCATTTTATTGTAATTCAGCAGTCCGGTAAGCATATCAACCTTCTCAGCCAGAACACGCCTGGAGAGACAGCCCATCATCACAAAGGACTGATGCTTATGGTTCTTCAGCACCTTACCTCTGGCATTGATCCAATTCTTTTTGCCATAGCTGTCCAGATAGCGGAAGTCAAAATCCATGGTCTCTTCATTGCCATCTGCAACATTTCCCAGCTGTCGCAGAATCATCTTACAGTCATTGGGATAAGCCACAGCCCGCAGATCATCTATGGTATATGTATAAACATCATCTCCCACACTCTCACGGGCAATATTCAGTTCTCGTGCAAAATGAAATTTCTTCTCCCTGATATCCCACAGGAAGAAAAAATCACTTGTAGACTCATTCAGGAACAACAGCATTTTATAATAATCCTGTATCTGTTTCCTGTCGTCTGCATATGTCATGTAAAACAACGTACGGATTATGCCCCTTAAAATAATCCGCGTCCTCCTTCTTCAAAACTCATCTCTACGATAACGGGCTGTGACTATCTGTCACTCGTATTTTTTCCTCTGCGTCTCTGACTATACGCTTTTTCTCCTTCATTTTCCATATCCATAGAATCTCCAGTTTTTTCCGGATATTCTGATTCCACCCTGTTCTCTGGTTCTGCATTCTCATCCTCGCTATGAGGTTTATTGATAGCAAACTGGATCAGCATTCCCAGAAGAGCAAAGCCTGCACTAAGTCCAATCCCATATGGAAACTCATCCAGCCCTCCCAGTCTGCCCAGGGAAATCCCTGCGATCAGACCACCGATCAGGCTTGTGGCCACGATCAGCACCTCCCTGCAGTACTTCACTGCCAGGGTGCCAAGTGCGATCCCGATGAGAATACAGGCAAAAAATGCTGCCGAACTGGTAGGATGAATAAAATAAATACTCAGTGCCCAGCCAATACCGGCTGCCAACAGGAATACACCTGCTTTATAAATCAAAAATGCAATTACTGCAAATATGATTCCCGTCACTATAACTGCCGCTCCCCAGACAGTCTTATCCTGAATATCCATAGACCGGACACAGATAAAGGCCAGTACAGCTCCCACAAAGAAGCCTCCCACCATCATCCAGAACCGGATCAGGCGGTAACCAAACACACAGTTCAGAATACCCAGTACCAGAAGTACTCCGAAAATTATGGTATAAAACTGTGTAAACATATCAGAACCCATCAGCCTTCCGCCCAGCTGAGGCATACTGCTGAAAATATCTGTAAAATAAGTCATATTCTGTCACTCCTTTTCAGTCATCTCCGGAAACTGCCAATATACTTTTGCTCTGCATGTCCCGGACTTTCTCAAAACATCTATCAAAACATATAATACATGGTATACATTCCGTCTATGACACCATAATGATAGGAAATCTCCTGCAGGCCATGTACTGTCATATAATATCTGGCAATCTCCTGTATTTTCTCCTCTGTGATCAGATCCTCATAAGCTGCCTCATAGGCATCTGCATTGCTGAACTTAAATCTGACCACAGCTGCATTGTTGTCTATTCTGAGCCTGCACAGAGCATATACAGATTCTCTGTCATAGCTGTCAAAGCAGGCACCGTTCATCACGTAGAAATTTTTGTCCCAGGCTGTACATGCCGGAACCTGAAATTCCTCCGATGGTGTATAATTTTTCTCATATTCCTGAGGAAAAGGACAAAGATAATCATAGATCGTGGTCTTGTGCTCAGCCAGTGAAGCCGCATCTCCTTCCAGAAACTCAGGCTGGTCTCCATTGGTGGCATCCACATAATAGTACTGACCGTCCAGCTCTACAATATTCCAGGCATGTCCCTGGGTGCTGCCTGCTGCATCCCCCTCCACATAGATACAGGGAATCTCCAGACGCTCCAGCAGATACTGGACTGCACCTGCATAACCGGCACACACTGCCTTTTTTTTCCAGAAAACTCCGGCAATGCTCTGGTCATCATCCGAAATCTCATAAGCTGTATGATCAATAATATACGTATAAGCTGTCATTACCTTCTGGTAATCATCCGCACCCTCCGGGATCTGGGCAGCCATCTCCTGATAAGCAGCCTCCATTGCCTGGGTGATCTCCCGGCACTGCTCCTCTGTGTAAGTATAGCCCGGGGAAAATCTGCAGTAATCCCTGCCCTCATAAGTGGTCTTGAACACCTTTTCCCTGTTATGTATCCAGAAAATCTCCGGATGATCCTTCAGCACTGCATGATAAACTCTGTCGATCTGGTCATCTCCGCCCAGAGACAGGTAGAAATTCTCCTCATGGGCCCGAACCCCCTTCAGGATCTCACGATAGCCCCGCTTCTCATCATCGTCCAGCAGATTAAAATAATATTCTTGGTGTCCCTGGTCTGTGGTCTCCACCTCCTGCTTCTTCAGCCTGCGCACCTCCACAGGATCACGCACAGCACTCTCCCAGGTCATTACAGAACCGGCAGCCAAAGCCACCACAAGCACCGCCAGAAACAGACGAAACACCGGAAAACGACGCTTCTTCATCTCGTTTATCCCTTCTCACAGCTTTCCTTAAGCTTAACACAGAATCCATTAATTTACAATAAAATATCGTAACTGTTCAGTACCTTCACAGTTACGAGTCAAAATCCAGTCAAGCGGATATTCGCAATCCGCTTCGCTACTTGCTCATAACCGAATAACTGCTCCGCAGTTTATCAGAAGGAGCTTGCACTCCTCCTGATACAAGCAAGTCCCCACCCACTGCTTATTGCTTTTCGCAATTGAAGCAGGGGACTTACTTGATTCGGTTAAAAATCGCCTTCGGCGATGGGATTTTGACTTGTATGTCTCGGGATTTTGGCATATTCATGCCAAAACACCTCGCGGGATAGTAGACTGCTGAATAGTTACAAAATATCTTTATTCGAAATTATCTACGAAACCTGGAGCTGATTTTTGATGAAATTTATTATATAAACTTTACAGCCATTCTTTAATTGTTTTTTCTGTTTCACCAAGGATTCTTGCTATTCTTTCTATGGATTCTCCTTCCTGCGCAAGCGAAATGGCTATGCTTTTTGCCTTTCTTAATTCACCCTGCCTTTCATAAATTGCCTGCAGTTTCTGTTCTTCTTCCTCTTTGTCATACTCAAATATACTCATGGCAATAACCTCCGCGCGGTTGACTCTGAGAAAATCCGCCAGGATTCCTTTCTGAATACATTCATCCACTGCTTCTTTTACAGCGGTATCCAGGCTCATAGTCTCCGCATTTTTACGTACTTTTTCTACATATTGCGCATATTCTCCAAGAATCCTGCACTGCTCCATCAATTTCCTGTTGCAGTCCCTGTTGATATTGATCGTAACTACCTTTAACTCCAGATTAGGATCTCCCTGCTGATTTTCATAGGATTCTGACAGACAGTTCGTCCATCTGTCCGGCATTTTCCGCTTTCCATTATAGAATACAATAAAATTCGGTGCCGGTAATTTCAGCAATATGGATGAATACAGGGATTTCCTGTCCACTAATTTCTGATATTCACTGGATATATAAAATAAATCCCTCAACGGCATATTGGGATTGTAGGTTGACTGGTGTTCATACAGAAAAAGATTCGTATCAATGATAAACGCCAGATCATTCTTCATTCCCATATAGATTGCATTTTCCAGTGTAACAATCTCCAGCTTCGTTTCATCTGTATACGCTGTTCCATTGATCGCATTATACAGAGAAAATAGGTTTCTTCTGTCAGAAAACAGTTTTCGGAATACTGTATCCTTGTAATTACGGTTTGCAGTGACTTTTTTGTTCTTTCTTTTTGTCATAGACAATACCTCCTGTGTCAGCAGGAGTGTAAGAACACACTGCTCTTTTCCAAATTGTTCAGAACTCCTGCTTTTTTAATTGAATTGGAATTAAAAGCATGGATTTCTGAAATGAATTTAGAATATAAGACGGCAAAATGCCCTGAAACTTAAGAGAAATATGCTTTGATTTTATACTAGCATGCTTCTCTGATAGGTTCAAGGCATTTTTGTAAAAATTGTCAGATGCCAAAAGCCCCGAACTGGGGTAGCTGTGCTGTACCAGTCTGAGGCTTTCAGAATTTGGAGTTATAAAGTTTTTACATCAATCCAGATCAAAAAGCTGGCGTTGACAGATGTTTATTTGCGCAACGGATTGTGCTTCTTTTTCTGTGCCGTAGTAAATGTATTTGCATGAAATTTTAGCATACAGGGTAACCTTTCCCTTATACCCTGCACTTGTTTTTAAATACTTCTCATAGTCTGGCAGATCATTTAGAGTAAAATTATATACCTTTCCGCTGTTGACATAGATGCATCCGTTGGAATCTTTCGTTAATGAATCCTTATTACCAGCCTCATATACCGGAACATCTATCGGCACCACATTTGTGTTTTCTCCTCCAATTCCTTCAAATTTTGTACCGTTATCAGACTCTATGTACAGTTGAAGTTTTAAGTCTTTTGTGTTTGTTCCGGCAAAGGAAGTACCAACCAGATTGGAATCTGTCACTTTCAAATGGAATTCAAGTGGTTTGTTTTTAATAAGCTCCTGGGATTCATTGAAATTAACATTGTCGAGTGTGTAATAAACAGTCTTTTCCTGCGCAGCATTTCTGTCTGACTGCTTTACAAACATCAATTCCGGATTAACTGCCTGTGCATTATATGCGGCTATGATAGTATTGACAAACAACTTCTTTTCCATAAGATTACCATTATCAGTGACAGGCTTATGCCCTACACCTGTATAAATTATATTTTTATAGCTATAGATATAATAATTATTTCTGACATCATTGGGTGAATGAGCATAATATCCATTTCCGGTTTTATTATCTTTATCGCCAAGGCAATACCACACTACAAGATCACCTGAATCATCCTCATCTGCATTTTCTTCCAATGCCAATTGGTAATATTGGAAATGTGTGGGGGCAACGGTTATTTTTTTATCAATTTTATATGGATATTCTGTTATTGCACCTTCATTTACCTGAGATGCTGTAGTTGTTACTTCCGTACTTCCGGTTTCTCGTGTTGTATTTGCAATTCTTAATTTTCCATTGGTGAATCCCTGCGTTTCTGAATATGTTTTTTCTTTGTTTTTGTTCAGATAATATGCCATATCACTGGAATTCTTAGAAATAGCATTCCAATCTGTAGACTGTGCATTTGTATCTAATTCTTTTGCCTGTTTTAATATATCAGAAGTTGACTGCGGGGCAGTGATGCCGTACCTATCCATACCTGAAGCTCTGCGAAGTGTCTGGTTAAAAAAGTATGCCCAACCTTTCCACGTAGAATCACCACTAATACCTCCATTCTGCGCAGTTCTATCATACACAGAGGATGACGTATTATCATGAGCCAAAATCACACTCTTTCCTGTATTTGCAAATTCCAGGATTCTCTGAGCGCCATTCTCTGAAAAGTTTGTAGGATTATTTCCTCCATAACTACTTCCATAACCAGCACCATCGCAAAATCCAATGATCAACATGTTATATTGATTCAGATAGGTTGCATTTGCAGAATACTGGGTTTCATATTGTCCTACAGTAATTGTACTAATCTTAACATTAAAATCTTTTACTTTATTAAACAGTTTTTGAAACGTAGTATCTGTAGCCAAATTCCATGTACATTCGACACTATTATTTGGAATAATTTGCAATACATTAATTGTATTTTTAGTTGAAGTTATATTTTGTCTTTTTGTATATCCAATCTCAGACGTTCGGATCTCGCTGTTATTATTGTTGGTGACTACCAGTTTCCACGGCATTAGTTTGATATATTCCTGCGGGATTTTTCTTGAAACTGTATACGTTGTATTAAGGGAAAGTTGATATATCCCATTCTCCTTTTTTATAACATTTCCATTTTGCATGACTGCAATATCATCCAGCTTCTCAGATTTTGAGAAATTACCATCACAGTTCAGATCAATATACAATTCACAATTATATTCTGCATTAGCAGGTGAAGCCTGCGCCTCGTCAATAATCTGAAACTGAAAAGTCATATTTTCTCCAGTAAGAAATTCATTCGATGGGCCATCCCCTGTTCCAATTGCAGAAGGAGGGTAACTGCTCAATTCAATCTTTGGTTTTGGAAGTTCCGCATAGAAATTTATATCCTCATCTGCTGTAATCTCTCCCTCTTTGTATACATTATCAAATCCTTTTACTTCATTAAGGAAATCATAAATATAGGAAGAATTGTCTACCAGAGTTGTAGATATCGTTTTTTTATTCTCACCATAAATATTTCCTGCAACTACTACCGGATACCCGCTTTTTGCAAAATTCACCAGTTTATTTTTTATTTCTTTTGTAATATCATTTCCGGAACCACGAACAGAGCCAATAGTAGTACCTGTAGTTGAATCTGTTTCCCCCACCGTAGCGGCTTTCTTTTGACTTCCATTCGTGACATAATCATGATTCATCAAACCCTGTAATTCATAGCGTGCCAATTTATTTCCACCAACATGATAATAAAGCACCTCATCATCTGGTCGGAAATTACCATCATAAACCAAATCCTTATCATCATCCCCCAGATAGATCATGTCATACTTTGTATTTAAGTCATCAATATGTCCGACAAATTCAGATGTTGTCATAGTGGTTATTTCTACATTTGCCTGTTTATTATGAAAAATGGGGAGAAATTTTCTGGCACTGGCAAATTTGTCTATATAATTGATATTATCAGCAAATGTACTCTCAAAAATCAATTTCATAGATTTTACGTTGGAATATGTCTTTTCAAATTTAATCGTTGCACTTTCTCTATCTATCTCCTTACTGTCAAAATTTCCTGGTATTTGAGCTATCTTATTATTGTTCTCATCATATAATTCCAATATATATTTATATATTGCACCATTCTTGCCAGTTGGTCTAGCTCTGTAAATAAACCCATCAACGTCTTCTGGATTCGTAAAGGATATTTCCAGATAATGCTTACCTTTATGATTATAGTTATTATCACTAGAAGTATATGCCGAATGCCATATTGATTCTTCATCGTTCAGCACATTCGCCGCAGGTTCTCCTGTATGATTACAACAACTTATCACTGTCATTTCATGTCCAAGCCATCCTAATACCTGTGAACTCGTAATCTCGCCCTGACTGCGGGCTGGCTGAAGTTCCAGTACCCTGATTTTTCCGGTAGGCAGATCATTTCTTTTCAGTCTGTAATTTATAATATACTCAATGGCTCTGGCCTGGCTGATTTTGGTACTTAGAGGAGTATTCTCTTTTTCCCCCTGATTTTCTGTGTTATCCTTATTTGTCGAGTTTTCTTTTATTTTTCTGTATTTATTCTCCTTTTCTATATACTTCAGAATTTCTTCAAAACCTTCCATCAGACTATTATCACCATCCGAAAAACTGTCGGACTCTTCCTTATAAGCGGGATTAAAATTTTTATCAAATGATACATTCAACAGACTACCTGGATCCTGACCATCAGATAAGAAACTATTTTTAAAGAAATATACATTGCAATTCACGTAATGACCATCCGTATCGCTATCATTCATGATTGATGCAAAACTACTCTTAAAAGTTTCATTATTCTGTAATTTTGTCTGATTAATAATACATGGTTTTTTCTTTGATTTCTGAGGGGAAACTATGTCAAGAATCTTTTGGTAGGAAGATTCATTTAATCCGGTTCCATTTAAATAAATCAGATTATAATCTTCCAGCTTTGTTTTCCCGGAATCAGAATCTGCATCTCCTGCCGAAAACGACTCATCAGAACTACTTTCTACCTCCGGCATGGCCTCATTTTCTGTGCCATCCTTAAAACTGTCTTCCTGATCATCCTCATTGTCGGTACTGTCACTAAATTCCTTTTCGATAGACACCAGCTCAACACCAGCTTCGCTGACCATTGGATCTACTTCTGAAGTATCTCCTTCATTCTGAGCTGCTACCTGATTTTCTATCTGGGTTTCGTTTGCATTCTGAGTGTCGGTATTCTGATCATCAGAGGTGTTATCTGTCTGCACATCATCCGACTGGTTATCTTCTGTCTGAGAGTTATCTGCCTGTACATCATCTGAGTTTGCGCTATCATCTACTGATGAATGATCAGGATCAGTGCTATCGCCGTCACCAGTTGTTTCCGTAGCATCGCTGTCACCGGATGCCGTTTCCTCAGCGCTTCCATATATCGCATTAAAATCATCTGCCGTTATGGTAGTTACCTCAATTTTAAAGGCATCAAACTGTTTCCTCTCATCACTTCCCTCTTCACCCGGTTCCAGATGGAACACATACTGTTTAAACCAGTCATGGTTTGTATATCCCCCCTGATAATACATATGGTCTACTTCCACAGTCTGTTCTGGGGCAGTATCATCAGGTACGAAGTCGTAATTTCCTGTGCCCGGAGTTAATTTATACTCTGCATCGGAAATATAATGAGTTGCTTTTTTTCCGTTTTCTGCCAGAATATACGGATTATTCTCATCCGCATAGGAAGGAGAATACCAGCCATAATATTTATAGGCATGGGAATCTCCTGCTGCCGCAGTTTCATCCTTTTTACAGCAAAAATAGACTTTATCTACCTTATAATAGTAATTGTATCCCAAATCCTCCGGGAGCTGACGGATATCACTGTATGCTACAGGCTGACGCTGGGTTACAATAGATATCGGGTATTTAACAGCATTGTTGACACTTTCACCCTTGTTCCATAACCAGAACCAGTACTGTCCATCCTGAATCGTGATATTACAGTATTGAGTTTTATTGTTTATTAAAATCGGACTTTCGGCAAGCTTTTGCTCAAGATTAAAAGAAGGATCTTGGTTTTTATCAACATTAATTGCTTTAGCTTTAATCGTATTCAAATCGCTGATTAATTTGTATTGATAAAACGGGTACTGATCTATGGTAATACCATAATATACCAGAGGGTCTTCAGATGTATTTGTTTTGTCTATCGTTGTATCAGAACCAGTGTTTTCACCTGATGATGGAGTATATGGAATCAAAGGTGTTTTTATACTATTTGCGCCATTATTGTCTGTCTGCTTTGTTGCTTCATTATCTGTGACAGATTCCTCTTCCGGATTTAAAGTCTCATTACCGTTCTGATTATTACTATCAGTTGAATCTAAATCACTTTCTCCTGCATTTAATTCTTCAGAAGAAAATTCACCATCGGAAAATCCCGCATCTGCTGCTCCTGAATCTATCTGAGGTTCACTCTCAGCAGCATCCGGCTGATTTTGTCCGGTTGTATTGTCTTCTGCACTGCTTTGCTCTGTTCCATTTTCTTCATCTAAAAATGTAAATTCATCAACACCTGCCGAAAAGGCATTTTCAGCAGATGTATTATCCTGAATAAGCTGTTCCTCTCCAGCTAAATTGACAGGATTTTCTCCGGGAAAAGTATAATGCTTGTTGGAAATATTATTTGCAATTTCAGTAGTCAGGTCACTGTAAACATTTTCGTAATATCCATATCTGCCATTTTCATAATTGTATTCCGAAAGAATTGTTTCCTTTCCCTGACCAGAAGAATTTGTCAGTGCATTATTTACAGTAGTATTCTCTACTTCGGAAAACTCCAGAAAATAAGGTGCATTTGCTCCGTCACTGTCAGCATAGTAAAAATTCTGAATATTTTCTCTGTACTTGGCATTTGGATTATCTGCATCTCCTGTGTCTGTGGCATTTGCCTTTTCACGAATCGGATAATACTGCTGTTCCTTCTTAGTATAGTTACCGGTGCCGGCTGGGTTTTCCTGATAGTTTCCCTTTATATTTTTTGTATATGTTGTAGGTTCATTAGTGTCTGGATCTATAAATTGTTTGATTTCTTTCCATGAGTTTGAATCCTTTTCTTCCTGGGTAAGAAAATATTTCTCCTGATAGGCACTATAAGAAAGGGGATAATCTGCCGATTTTCCTGTACTTGAACCCTCTTGATAACACACATCTTGAATCTGCTTGATTCCGGTACTGCTACTGCCATCCTGATTCAGTTTTACATTCATGGCAAATTCTTTGCGAAGTTCCAGTGTGGGAAGCTTGGACAACCCCTCATCCAGTGATTGGAACTTCATGGTCTGTTCCTTACCATCACTGTCTGTATATTTATATTCATACAATTTCACATAGGGTTCCTGCCCTGACACATAGTAGCCGATCTCCGCCTCATTTGTATTGTCCACAATCTCCAGGATCTTAAATGGCTTCTCCTCAGAGGTATCCTTTACAATCTGCTCGATTCCGGGCATCATGGCATAGGAAGCCTGGACGGAGACACTTGTCTGCAGCAATGCACCTGCACCCAGGACTCCGGCCAGGGACAGGGCGATGCCGGAGGCAATTAATTTTTTATGCCTGATCTTCATCTGTATATTCTCCACTTCTTGATGTAAACGTTATAAGGTTACCATCTGTTTCTTGTCCAGGCGGGCATACACCCACTCTCGGAAAAGGGTATAGATCACGGACACTGTCGGGATAAAGATCAGCATACCCACAAGTCCCATCAGGCTGCCGCCCAGGGTAACAGCCACCAGCACCCATATAGACGGAAGTCCCACAGAACCTCCCACCACATGAGGATAGATCAGATTTCCCTCGATCTGCTGAAGGATCAGGAAAAGTCCCAGGAACAGTACTGCCTGCATGGGGCTTACCATAAGGATCAGGAAAAAGGAAATCCAGCATCCGATAATTCCTCCAAACAATGGGATCAACGCTGTAAAACCAATCAGCACTCCCACCAGCATGGCATAAGGGAATCGGAGAATGGACATAGAAACAAAAAACATGCTTCCCAGAATCACAGCCTCAATACACTGTCCTGTAATAAAGCTGGAGAAAATCCGGTTGGACAGATTCCATACATGTGCCATGTAGCGTACCGGCTTTTCCGGTAAGAGAGCATACAGAGCCTTTTTCACCTGGCAAAGGAGCTTTTCCTTGGAAAGAAGTACATAGCAGGCAAATACAAAGCCAATGGATATATTCATAGCTGTGCTCAGCAGTCCCATGGTAATGGATACTGTGGAAGAAACAAAATTATCGACGCCGTTTTTCAGTACTCCAAGCATAGAATTAATAATCTTGCCCGGCTCAATGTCCAGAGACTGGGTCCACTTTATGATCTCCGGATTATTTCCAAAGGTAGTATCAATCCACTTCTGGATCACCGGTATATTCTCCTCTATCTTTTTGGCAATACTCACCAGAGTTGCACCCAGCTCCGGCACTACTACCAGCATAACAATGATAAGCACACAGACCAGGAAACAGATGGAAAGCACCAGGCTTACCGGTCTGGCAAGCTTCATGGCTGCCTTTTTCTGCTGCTTTACAGCCTTTCCAAAGAGATGCTTTTCAATAAATTTCATAGGCACATTCAGAATAAAGGCAATTCCGCATCCCAGAATAAACGGAAAGAGGAAGCCCAGAAGTACCTTAGCTGTGCCGATCACAATGTCCAGATGCTGGACACCCAGATACAAAAGTACGGCAAAAGCAATGAGATATCGTATTTTTTTCATGTTTTCCTTGTCTAACTGCATTTTATGTTTTTCCCTCTCTATTACGCAATGATATGTTTTTCTTTCTTATGATTCATACCCTCTCTTGATTCATACCCTCTCTGAGTTCTCATACAGCCTCCCATAACTTCCTTATAAAAAAAGTACAGGAGCTTCTGTCTTTTAGAAAACTCCTGCTTAAAATGAATAATGAAAATAAAAGCATGACTTTTCCGAAAGAACAGATCTGGAATCTGTATAGAAAATAAAGGATTGGATTTGAAGAAATAAGAAAATATGCTTTTGCTTATATTAACACGGTTCGTCAGGCGTTACAAGGAATTTTTTTCGGAAATATTGGTCAAGCGGATATTCGCAATTGAAACAGAGGACTTACTTGATTCGGTTAAAAAATTTCAATTGCACAGGAGCTTGTTCTGTGTTATTATCTCAACATAATTGCAAAAAATGTCTTGCATCTAACTTAACCATTCACAAATTGCTTCCTTGTGAGACAATTTTGTAGTTCTTAAAAATTAGTAAGGTGAATCTATGCATAATAAAAATAAAGGTTTTACCCTGGTAGAGCTGATTGTGGTGATTTCGGTTCTGGCAGTTCTGGTTGGAATCCTGGCACCGGCTTATACGAAATATGTAGAGCGAAGCCGTGAGTCTGTGGATCTGACCAATGTTCGTGCAGCATATGATGAAATAGTGGCTGAAGTCACTCTGGAGGGAATAAGTACCACTACAATAAAGAAATCTGTACCACTGAAACAGAAAATCGAAGACTGGCAGTCCTCCAAAACTGTCTCCATCGCAGGCTATTCCCAGACTGTAGGAAAACCGGACACAGTAAACTGGAAAGGCGTTCCCAAAGCAGGCGGAAGCTGTGAGATCTATTTTGATGAGGATGGAAACGTTGTGTTTGACTGGGGAGGGGAGAATGCTGGGAAGGCGTATCCCTTTAATACTGAGGATAATCCAAGAAACCCTCTTGAAAATTCCGGATTGCTTGACAATGAATTAAATAAGAGGAACTTTGAAATTGATTCCAATGCAAAAAAGTCTAAAACCGAAGATTCATATTTGGTTAGTAAAATAAAAGAAAATATTAATCCTGACAGCCTGTTAAATAAAGGAACTTGGGCTTATTATAAAAATTCTGATATCCCAAATAACTATTATCTCTTTTGGACTTCTGTAGACACCAATAAAGTTGAAGCAGGCAAGAATATTCCTGTTATTATCAGTACAGCAGACGACAAGTATTATATTTCTAAAACAGTAACAGCTTATCGTAAACCAATAAACAACTATCAAGGAGCCCCTGGCTATATAGCAATTGCAGAACGTGAAACAGCATACGATGGATATAAGCGCTATATTACTAATGCTCCAAAATACGACTCTTTAGAAGCTGCCTACGATGCATACGAACAGCTAATTGCCAAAGACTATCCAGACTACAAAAACACACTCCCCAAATAGCAACTCAACCACAAAAGCCACAGACCGGTTTTGACGCCAGTCTGTGGCTTAATTAGATTTTTAAAATGCTTTAAGATGTTTAATAGTTTTCAAAGGCCTCTACGATTTTCTGCATATCATCCGTGTTAAAGCGCTCATCACAGCTGACAGACATGATATGGGAATATATATATTTGGCACCTGGATAGTCTTCAACCTTTACGAAAGGTGGTACAGGCCAATATACCTTAGGCGGAATGTGTCTGTCTGCCAGATGCTTGATAAGGGCGTCCCGGTTTTCCACGAAGAAAGGGAAAAACATAGGACAGATATCATCTGAAAGATAAGGAAATACCGGGCGGATATCGACGCGTTCCGGCAGGTGTTCCAGAAGGTAACGGTAATTTTCCTGGCGTTTACGGATCGCATCCCGGAATGGATAATGAAGTATTGTTTTAAGGGAAGCTTCATCCCCTTCCTGGATGTCGAAAATTTCACGAAGCATAAATTCCGCTTTCCAGAAAACATCATTACCTTCTTTATTGTAGTCCTCATTTCCGGTATGCTCGTAAGTCTCTCGAGATTGAAGAGCCTGATCTCTAAGGGAAAACTGTTCTTTATTGATGGGAATAGGCTTTACGCCAAAGGTGCCCTTTCGCTTGATGGCAAGACCACCGGAGGCAACACCCATCCATTTTCGGAGACTGACGGCAATATAGTCAGCATCCGGACAGGCCGGCAGTGGAGAAAATGCTGTATGGGTGGTATCCACTATTACAGAAACGCCACTGGCTTTACATTTTTTGACAAAATCCTCATTATAGGTAGGATAGCCGTAGTATCCACAGACAAGGAGAACACTGATCTGAGGGATCATCTCTTCCTCAAATACAGGGGAAAGATTTTTGTCAAAATCATAATAATGAATTTCATATCCTGCTTTTACAAAGCAGCCCAGAACTGTTTCGCAGTCATAGGAAGGCAGATATGCCACACGCTTTTGATCTGTTAACATCAGATCCCTCAGACAGTAATAAATGGCACAACGACCGGACATTAGATGAGCGGTGTCCCCGGGATCAGGACAGGTATGCTCCACATAGTTGTTTGGCTCAGAGCCAACGGGTTGATAGGGGAAAAAGCCTCCAATTTCCATAGTAAAAACCTCCTTTAATTAAATTTATATATTATACCTAATATTTCGAAATATTTAACAAAAATGAAAGTAATGACTTTACAAATCCATTATAACATGAATATTATAAAATATAAAGTAAAGTATCTACTTTACTTAAAGATATTTTTACCCTCTTGATTGGGTAACAAAAAAGAGGCTGCCTATTCAGACAGCCCCTTGGGGGATTATGAAACCCAGCCGGTAGCTTTTACAATATAATCATAGATCTTGCGGTAAGTAGCCGTATTATAATGCTGTCCGTCAGCAGCATAATAGCCTACTTTCTGTAAATGGCCAAAGCAGTCCAGATAATTATCCGGGAAATTATTTCTCAGTGCATCATTAAAGGGACGGATCGTAGCATTACTTACGTTGTAAGCACCCACACCAATCACCGGATTGATGGACATAAGATAAATATTTGCCCTGGGATGGCTGGCAATAAAGGAACGATAATATGTCAGATAGTTTGCCTGCTGATACAGATAATCGTTCAGTCCGAAGCCAAATACAACCGTTGATTCCGGGTAAGAGGCCAGATAAGATTCCAGCATTGGTCCGGCAGTGGATTTGAGCCAGTTGTATCCCATGGATACTTTTCCGATATAAATAGCATTTCCGATTCTGCAGTCACGCATAGAAGCTACGCGACAGTCCCCCAGGATGATCAGGCGGGATTTCGAAGTCTGTTTTACCTTGGTAACAGAGCCGTCAGAAGATACATAGCGGCTTCCAATCCATTTCTTCTTACTCATAGCTCCGGTTTTCTTTCCGAAGTAGTAACGTTTTCCATTAATCATCTGCCAGCCGTGCAATAGCTGTCCACTGGTTTTGGAAAGGTAGTAGGTTTTACCTTTAACCTTTTGTAAGCCTGTGAGAAGCTGACCTTCTTTTCCCTTCACTTCGGAAAGATAATATCTTTCGCCTTTGTAGTCTTTCCAGCCTGTTTCTACATAGCCATGGGCGTCAAAGCTGTAGCATTTGCCTTTTACTTTTAACCAGCGGGATTTTGGATAGCGACCGTCAGTATAGACATATTTGCGTCCTTGGGTATCCCTCTTCCAGGTTCCTTCTTTTGCCTGTTTTACAGAGGTCAGCAGATTGGTGGCAGCAGATACTGTCACACTGGCAGACATGATGAAAAGGCACAGGAGTAAAAGTGCGAACAGACCTTTTTTTCTGAATTTTTTCTTTTTCATTAGTTTGTCCTCCTTTTGATACAAGCAAGTTACCGCCCACTGCTTATTGCTTTTCACAACGGAAGTGAGGACTTACTTGATTCGCTTAAATACAAGTTTACTTTATCACAAACAAAAGGTCACAGCAACCCAAATAAAAAAAGAAACAATAAGAAAAAGCCACAGAGCTGGATGGTTCCAGTCTGTGGCCTTAATGGCTGCTTTTTGCTTTTTTATTTTGCAAAAGTGATTCATTACATAATCTTGCGGAACAGATCTTTCAGATCTTCTACGCTTGCATCTTTTGGATTTCCTGGTGCGCATGCGTCTGCGTGTGCAGATTCTGCCAGGAACTGAAGATCTTCTTCTTTGATTGCTTCCAGTTTAGTCGGGATTCCTACATCAACAGAAAGCTTCTTAACAGCCTCGATTGCTGCTTTTCTGTACTCTTCCTGAGACATTTCATCTACACCTTTGACACCCATTGCTCTGGCGATCTCACGATATTTCTCCCCTGTGCATTCCTGGTTGTATTCCATAACGATCGGAAGCATCATTGCGCAGGCAACACCGTGTGGTGTGTCATAAACAGCGCCAAGTGTATGAGCCATGGAGTGAGCGATTCCAAGACCTACGTTAGAGAATCCCATACCTGCAATGTACTGGCCAAGAGCCATTCCTTCACGGCCTTCTTTTGTGTTTTCAACAGCACCGCGGAGAGATTTTGAGATTAGCTCAATTGCTTTTAAATGGAACATATCTGTCATTTCCCATGCAGCTTTTGTTGTATACCCTTCGATTGCATGAGTCAGAGCATCCATACCTGTAGAAGCTGTCAGTCCTTTTGGCATAGAAGACATCATTTCAGGATCAATGATTGCGATGATCGGCATATCATGTGGGTCAACACATACGAATTTACGTTTTCTTTCTACATCTGTGATAACGTAATTGATGGTTACCTCTGCTGCTGTACCTGCTGTTGTGGGAACTGCAATGATCGGTACGCAAGGTTTCTTGGTAGGAGCTGTACCTTCCAGACTTCTTACATCTTCGAATTCAGGGTTTGCAATGATGATACCGATTGCTTTGGAAGTATCCATGGAAGAACCGCCGCCGATTGCGATCAGATAATCTGCACCTGAATCCTTGAATGCCTGAACACCGTGCTGTACGTTCTCAATTGTAGGGTTCGGTTTGATGTCTGAATACAGTTCATATGCAAGTCCGTTTTTCTCAAGAATATCTGTAACTTTGCTTGTTACATGGAATTTTACAAGGTCAGGGTCAGAGCAAACGAAAGCTTTCTTAAAGCCATGTGCTTTTGCTTCGTTTGCGATTTCCTCGATTGCACCTGCTCCGTGATAAGATGTCTGATTTAAGTTAATTCTGTTTGCCATAATGCTTTCCATTCCTTTCAGTATTTTACATTTTGATATTCTTTACAGATAAGTTTCCGCAACGCTCATCTTTGTTATTATTCTAACAATGTAAATTCAAAAAAGAAAGTTACACTTTCGCTCAAATGTAACTTTCTCACTAAGTTTGTGCAATAAATACGAAAATAATCAGGTGAAATTGTGCACTAATCTGTTATGTTTATGACAATATTTCCAGTTCTTCAAACAACTGAGAGAGTTTCCCAGGCATCCCATCAACTAAAATTTTCGCCAGTCCCTCCGGTGCACACTCCAATTCCCCCAGCACCCATTTTACAGTCATATAAATAGAACTCTGGCAGTACATTTCCAGAATACAATGTATGGTCTCATCCGGAATTTTTCCTGTTTTCTCACGGATCAGATTTTCATAGAAAGCCAGGATCAGTTCAAAATCATGCTGGCGCAGACTGTTCTGCCTATCATATTTAAAGGCCGCTGCAAAGAAAATGTGCTCTTCCTGAATATAGGTAAACTTCTTTACCAGTGCATCATAAACTGTTTTTCCCATTCCCATATGCTCAAAGGATTTTGCCAGGAGTTTATCAAAATACCAGTTGATCAGATCAAATTTATCCATGAAATTCCGGTAAAAAGTCTGCCTGGTAAGGCCACAGTTTTCTGTAATCTGTTTTACCGTAATGTTGTCTACAGTTGTTGTCTTCATACACTCTTTCATGGACTGCGCAAGACGATATTTTGTTTTTTCCCCTTTAACATTTTCTGCTGTCAGTTCCATAGATTTTCCTTTCACAGGTAATTTTGTTTATTATAGTCTTTTGTATTTTGTCACAGTCAATGCCAGGCATACAAGCACCACTACAAACCGTGCTATTTTCCAGCAATATAAATATGTATTATTATACCACTTGCTCATCACCCGACAGGGGGTGCGACCCCGCCTGGCTCCTATTCCCAAGTATATGATTTCAGTGTAGCAAACGACAGATGGGATGTCAACCAATGCGCAAACTTTATGCTAATCGCATAAATTCGCCCATTATCATTGCTATTTTTTGGTAAAAAGGGTATACTTTTAAGCACTAAACACCAGGAGTATAAAATTATGAACACACACTCATCCGGATATTACAGCATAGACAAAGACTATAATATCCTAAGCTATAACGACACTGCCAAACAACTGTACCCCAATCTCCAGCCGGGAGTGAAATGCTATAAGGCACTTATGGGGCTTGATTCCCCATGCCCGCCCTGCCCTGTAGCACTGGGGATACAGGGACCAAAGACTTACCTGGATCCGATCCGCCATATTTATGAGACAGTTGATGCAGTGGAGACGGTACAGCCCGACGGCAGCAGAGGACATGCACTTGTATTCAGCACAGTAGCCGAAGGAGAACGCCTGTCAAAGTCCATTCCCACAGGCGAGAACTCTCTCCGTCTGCTGGGTGCCATCAACCTGCTTGCTTCTGACTACATGTCTGTTTATGGCGTAAACCGGGAAACCGGGAAAATCTCCGTATATCGTTCCAGATTTACTAATGTTTTTGCGGATATTAAAGATAATTCAGACTATAAGCTGTCATTTGATTTTCTCATCCAGAAATATATTCATCCGGATGAGCGTTCCTATGTGTCCAGACACCTGAATTATGAAACCCTGCTGGAAAGACTTTCTCAGGAAGCCTCTTTCAAATTCCATTTCAGGGTTGTCACAGATATTGTCCATTACTATTATCTGCTCATTGCCAGAAACGGAAACGCCGATGATTATCGGGATTTCGTAATTGCAGTGGCCTGTGAAGACAATGATGTGACAGCACGCAAAATCTATGAAAATCAGCTCCACTCTCTTCTGGCATCCATTACCCATGCTGCCGGCTACTTTCATCTCGACCTTACAGATGATAAGATTCTGAAGATCGGAGGCACCTCTGCCCTGGCCTATAAGATGGATGCTGACGCTTCCATTGACCATTTTATTGCAGAGACTGCTGTTTTTATACCGGTATTAAAGGACAGAAACGATTTTATCAACGCATTTTGCCGCAGTTCCCTGATGAAAAGCTACGAGGACGGTCAGGTAGAGGTCACCAGAGTTTCCCGCTGTCTCTACGATGACAATATAACCAGGCTTTCCAAATATGTGACAAGACTGCTGCTCAATCCTTCCAATAACCATCTGGAAGCAATCCTCTACGGTGAGGATGTCACCAGAACACAGGAAGCCTATGAGACACAGGTAAGTATTGTCCAGACACTGAGCAGTAACTACCTGAACGTATACCTGATCAACCCCAGAGAAAAAACTCTCTCTGTGATCAAGCAGGAAGACCACGATGTCCCTGATCTGGACAAAAAACACAACAATACATACCCCTATGATCTTTTCCTCTCAGACTATATCCGGCAGCGTGTATATCCGGATGACCGTACAATGCTGGAAGAATCACTGGAACTGGGTAATGTAATGAGTGTTTTGTCCGGTCAGTCCGAATACAAAGGAAATTACCGGATAAATGACAGGGATGGTATCCATTACTATCAGTTCCGCTTTATCAAAAACGAAGACTCCGGTATCATTGTTCTGGGATTTTTGAATGTGGACGATGTGGTGGAATCAGAAATCAGGCACCAGAAGCTTCTCAAAGAAGCTCTTGATACTGCCGAACGTGCCAATGCAGAGAAGTCCAATTTCCTTTCCCGTATGTCCCACGATATGCGTACTCCGCTGAATGGGATCATTGGTCTGCTGGAAATTGATAAAAAGCACGAAAATGATATCGGATTCCTGAAAAGTAATCGTGAAAAAGCATTCATTTCAGCCAGTCATCTGCTCTCTCTTATCAATGATGTACTGGATATGTCCAAGATTGAGGAGGGCGGACTTGTACTCAACCATGAACCTTTTGATCTGATCAAATATGAAAAAGAGACACAGATGCTGATTGATATGCAGGCACAGAAAAACGGCATTGATTTCACCGTTCATATCGCACCGGAGATATACGAACATCCCTTTGTATACGGCAGCCCTCTGCACCTCCGTCGTGCCATGATGAATATTTACAGTAACTGTATCAAATACAACAGAGAGAATGGGGCGATCCATACGGAGATCCATGCTCTCCCTTCCCATGATCATAAGCTGGTCTGCAGATGGACGATCTCTGATACGGGAATCGGCATCAGCAAAGAATATCTGGAGAAGATCTTTGAACCCTTTACTCAGGAGAATACGGATGCCCGAAGTGTATATCATGGCACCGGACTGGGTATGAGCATTGCCAAAGCGCTATTTGAACAGATGGGTGGTACCATTGAGATTTCCAGTACTCCGGGTATCGGAAGTACTTTTGTGATCACTCTGCCATTTGAAAAGGCAGAAGAAACGGATATCTCTTCTGAGCCAGAAGCTGAGCGAAACTCCATTCAGGGCATAAAGATCCTGCTGGCGGAGGATAATGAAATAAACAGAGAAGTGGCACAGGTACTCCTTGAAGAGGAAGGTGCTGTGGTAACTGCAGTATCCAATGGCAGGGAAGCTGTAAAACTTTTCTCCCTTCACCCTGAGGGGACATTTGATGTGATACTTATGGATATTATGATGCCTCTGATGAACGGATACGAAGCCACACGCCAGATCCGGAAGCTTGACAGGACGGATGCTTCTTTCATTCCCATCATCGCACTGACCGCTAATGCTTTTGCAGAGGATGTACGCCATGCACTGGACTGTGGTATGAACGCACATCTGGCCAAACCACTGGATGTGAAAAAAATGATCCATACGATTGCCCTGTGTTACTGTGAACGGAGTGAACAGTAACTGCCCTGTATCTGTAAAGAAATATTTTTTCTAGAAACCAGAAAGCCACAGGCTGGTTGGGCTCCAGTCTGTGGCTCAGTTATTCCCGACAGGGGGTGCGACCCCGCCTGGTATCCTATAAGCCGGCTTTACACAGCTTTGCGTAAACGCCATCTTTATCCATCAGTTCCTGATGTGTTCCCTCTTCTGCAATTCCATCCTCTGTAAGGACAAGGATTCTTCTGGCATTGCGAATTGTAGAAAGTCTGTGAGCAATTACAAAAGTAGTTCTGTCCTTTGCAAGACGCTCCAGCGATTCCTGAACCACCTTCTCACTCTCATTATCCAGCGCAGATGTTGCCTCATCAAAAATCAGAATAGGCGGATTCTTCAGAAAAGCTCTGGCAATGGAAAGACGCTGTTTCTGTCCTCCAGAGAGCTTCACTCCACGCTGCCCAATATCTGTACCATAATTATCCGGCATTTCCATAATAAAATCATGAGCATTTGCCAGCTTAGCCGCCCTGATAACATCCTCGTCTGTAGCATCCGGACGTCCATAGCGAATATTTTCCATAATATTTCCGGCAAACAGATACACATCCTGCTGCACGATTCCTATGTGATCACGCAGATCCTTCAGTTTGATCTTACGGATATCTTTTCCATCCAGATAGATTGCTCCTGATGACACATCATAAAATCTGGGGATCAGACTGCAAAGAGTAGTCTTTCCGGCGCCTGAGGTACCTACAAGAGCAACATAGTCACCAGACTTTACTTCCAGATTCACATTAGAAAGCACCTTCTCATTATGGTCTTCATAATGGAATGATACATTCTCAAAACGAATATCTCCATCCACATGTTCCAGAGGCACAGCATCCGGTGCATCTTCAATATCCGGTGCAATGGACATCATTTCCAGGAAACGATCATAACCGCTGTAACCATTCTGAAACTGTTCAGTAAAATTCACCAGCTTCGTAACGGGCTCAGTAAAATTATTGATATACAAAAGAAATGTCACAAGGTCTGTAGCGCTTAAATTTCCAGATGCCAGGAACACAGCACCAGAAACAAGTGCTGTTACCGTGATCAATGTAGTAAAGGCATCCATTCCTGCATGATAGCCTGCCATATAGCGGTAAGTCACACGCTTAGAATCCACGAAACGCTCATTTCCTTTACGGAACTTCTCAATCTCACGCTTCTCATTTCCAAAGGATTTTACCACCCTGATTCCGGAAAGGCTATCCTCGATCTGACTATTGATCTCACCCATGCGCACACGATTCTCTTTAAATGCACTTTTCATTTTCTTATTGTAGATCAGCGCGTAGATCAACATGATGATCACAACAGCAAAACACAGCAACGCCATCTGCGGCTTTACATTCAAGAGAATGATCAGCGCTCCGAAAAGCTTGATCACAGAGATCAGAATATCCTCCGGTCCATGATGAAGAAGCTCTGTAATGTCAAAAAGGTCACTTGTAATACGGGAAAGCAGCTGTCCCACTTTCTGGTTATCGTAGAATGCAAAAGAAAGCTTCTGATAATGGCTGAAGATCTCATTTCGCATATCGTGCTCAATATAAGCACCCATCATGTGACCATAATAGGTGATAAAATAGCGGCTTCCCAGCTGCACCAGGATCAGCAGCAACATTCCCACACCTATTTTCAGAATGATAGTCTTAGCTTCCACCGCTGATAACTCGCTTACCGAATTCATAATATAGCGGACCATCAATGGAATAACAAGGGTAACTGCCGCCCCTAGAAATGCAAAAAACAGATCTGCAAAAAATAACCCCCTATATGGTTTGTAATAGCCAGCAAGCATCTTCAGCTTGCCAGGCTGTTTTTTCTCTTGTTTCATGTGATTCTCCTCTGCTTTTACTGCTATATTTTTATTAGCCAGCAGCAAAAATTTTCATACAGAATTTATTATAAACCGACTGGGAGTGTTTTGTCAAAATGCTTCTGCAAATATTTTCTCCAGTATTATTTTCCCGACAGGGGGTGCGACCTCGCCAGGTTGCCTACCCCCTCTGGTTCTGTTGACAATCCACATATGAAAGGGTACACTTTCATTATCAGAAAATAAAGGAATGGAGGACATAGAGATGAAGATACTTCTGATCAACGGAAGTCCAAAAGGCAAAAGAAGTAATTCATTAAAGCTTGCATACAGCTTTATTAAGGGATTAGAAAACGGATGTACGAGTAATAAAGAAGAATTATCTGTTGATGAACTGCATATAGCCTCAATGAATATAGGTGCGTGTAAGGGATGCTTTGCATGCTGGCAGAAAACACCCGGGAGATGCTGTATAAATGATGATATGCAAACAGTCATTAAAAAACTGATTCGTGCTGATCTAATTTTATGGTCTTTTCCACTGTACTATTTTAATGTTCCCGGTATGTTAAAGAATTTGATCGATCGTCAGCTTCCTATGAGTCTTCCTTTTATGAGTTCAAGGCAGGACGGATACGGAAGCGGCAGTCATGATGCCAGATATGATATGGAAGGCAAGAGACACGTATTAATCTCTACCTGTGGCTTTTATTCTGCCGACGAAAATTATGACAGTGTATTGCGGATGTTTGACCATTTCCTTGGCAGGGGAAATTATACGACCATTTTTTGCGGTCAGGGAGAATTGTTTCGTGTAAAGGAATTGTCAGTGAGAACAAATAAATATCTTGCTGCAGTAACATGTGCAGGCTCTGAATATGCAATGACAGGAGCAATATCGAAAGAAACAGATGCTGTACTCCATACACTTTTATATCCCAGAGATATATTTGAAAAAATGGCAGATGCCAGCTGGGGTATTAACAAAAGGACCGGCGAGAAAGAACCTGAGGATCTTATATTTACCCGGCAAATGGCCGCTCTTTACAATAAAGACGCCTATGACGGAAAAGAACGCGTACTTGAGATACATTTTACCGATTTGGATCATACGTATCAGATTCGGCTTAACAAGACCGGAAGCCAGATTTTTACAGACGGAAGCCTTTCTCCGACTACTCGCATCGATACACCTTTTTCTGTATGGTCAGCTATTTCTCGTGGAGAAATTGGTGGCGCAGAAGCATTGGGAAAACAGATGTATACGGTATCCGGTGATTTCTCCTTAATGATCAATTGGGATAAATTCTTTGGAAGCACATCTACAGTCAAAAATCCTGAGAAAAAATCTCCAAACATGATTGAGAAGAAAAATCCTTCTATGATGACAATGCTTATACCATGGATTGCCTTTTGGATTGCTGTTTCTATTGCTCCTAAAGTGGGGGCTTTGATAACTCTTATCGTAGTGGCAGGCATACCGTTTATTATGAGAAATCATGAATTTGTGATCTGGGATCAACTCTCTATGATAGCCGTTGCTGTACTTTCCGCAGCAGCAAATGTAACCGGGGATGGAGATATTCCTACAAATATAGGATATCTTGTGTTTGGATTGTTCTGGCTGCTTTCATGCCTGACAAAAGAACCTTTATGCGCTGCTTATGTAAAATACAATTATGGTGGTGAAAGTGCACATAAAAACCCTCTCTTCATGAAGACAAATTATATTCTTGCAGCGGCATGGGGATTGTTATATGTACTGACAGCAGTCTGGACCTTTCTGCTTAGAAGAGCCGGGTTTGGAAATCTGCTTATCATTGTAAACAATTTAATTCCAATCTTGATGGGATTTTTTACAATGTGGTTTGAAAAATGGTATCCCGCAAAGATGGCAAGAGGCAAGAGAAAAGAAGAAAGCTCTGTACCGTAAAAACATCATAAAGAAAAAAGCCACAGACTGGTTGGTGCCAGTCTGTGACTCTTTGTCTTCACTAATTCTACAGATTAAATGCCTGATTGGCCATCTCCACTCATATTCCATTTTTTTGTTCACAGCCCAGAAAGGCTCCAGTTTCTCTAAAACATTCAACGCTTCTTCCGGACTCAGTGAGAGTATTACAGGTTTGATACAATCCCCGATTTCTGAGTTGTAGAAATAAGTTCTGTCACGATCATCTTCTATTTGCGTAACTTTATGGTTACATATAATCAATGGAGGCTCTATATAAGCCCGAAGCTGATAACCAGAAAATACAGCGCCCTTGTGTTTTCCGGGAAAGTCTATATTTTCCGCTTCATAAACTGCATACTTTTCCTTTTTGGCTATACATTTTCCAAAATATGGATTTTCAACATAATAAAATTTTCTTATCTCTTCTGAAAATGCCTTGTAAAAATCTTCATTTACATTTTCAAGAATCAGTCTTGAATTCTCCTTATACTCTCTATTTTCAACATCATAAGCAAGAAATTTCACCGATTTCCCATCAATATATCCATTTTCTTCTGTCACTCTGATTTTCCAGTCTCTGGATTCCATGCAGATTGCCATATTATAATCCCTGTATGCAGTCAGCGATGCTATCTTAAAACCGTTACTGAAAACTTATAAAAAGTTATAAACTTCTATGTTCCATTCCTACTTCAACGAGTATGCTTTTGATGATATAAATATCAATCTACTCACAAGTTCCTGTACTCTCCATAGGCGTAAATTCCGGACTAACGTATCCGTACATATTTGCATTAACATTTCAGTGTCAGCTTGCAAATTTTTCTCCATAAGTCTTGAGATTTATAGATGCCTGGAAATCTCTGTCAATCATATTCCCACACGCACATCTATAAACTCTGTCAGATAACTTCAGATCTTTTTTGATGTTTCCACAACAGCTGCAAAGCTTTGAGGATGGATAAAACCGATCAGCCACAATAAGCTGGATCCCTTTATCGCTGCACCTATATTCAAGCTGTTTTCTAAACCAGAAAAATCCCTGTGCCTGAACTGCTTTGGATAAATGTCTGTTTTTCATCATTCCGCTGACATTCAGATCTTCAATACACATAAATCTTGGTTTTCGATTTACGATCTCCGATATGGTCTGATTTAAATAATTTTTACGGATGTTTGTTAATCTGTGATTTCGTTTTAATAAAAGTTTTTCTTTTTTGATTACATTATTTGTTTTACAGTAACTTTCCCCTTTCTTATTTTTCTCGTAAGAACGAGAGATACTACACTGTAATCTGCGTTTCTGTTTTTCTAATTTCTTTACTTTCTGACTCTTATTGATGTTCTTATACTTAGTCCCATCAGAGCAGACAGCCAGATCTTTGATTCCCAGGTCTATGCCGACTCCGTCATCATTAAGTGTTTCCCGGCAGTCAGGAAATTCTACACATACGCTGATCCACCAGTTCAATCCGTCAAAGGATATTCTCGGGTTCATATATTTAGCATTTGTCGGAATCCTTCCATGTTCTGCAAGTCTCACCCAATTCATTTTTTGTTTATTTGCTTTCCTGCTGGAAGAAAAGCCTTCAAATTTAACATGTGTATTACTGAAACGTATCTTAACGTTATCCTGATAGAACTTCGGCATTGATCTCTTTTTTGACTTGAATCTTGGGAACTTTTGCAAACCCCTGAAAAAGTTCTTATAAGCAGTACAGGCATCTTTAATTGCCTGTTTGGTCACATTATTTGAGATATTCAGTAACCATGCATATTCATCAGAATGTCTAAGCTTCGTAAATTCTTTTCTGAGTTCTGCATCTGAAAGGAATCCGCCGCCTTTTTCATAGTTCTCTATTTCCCTGGCCAAAGCCCAGTTATAAGCAAATCTTGAAGCACCTGCGTACTGAAACATCTTAGTTTTCTGTACATTGTTTGGTATCAGCATTACTTTTATGGCTTTTACCATCTGTTTCCTCCTGTATCAGTTCACGGATAAGTTTCTTAGCTTTATTCGCTCGTTTTCCTTGTAATTTACAACTGAATACTGTGATTATCTGAACCAGATCTTCAACAAGTTCCTGCTGTTCGAATTTTTCAGTATTATCAATGATCTCAATCTCACAATTATAAAGTGAAGCGATATATTCTATCAGCTCAAAACCAAATCACAATAATTACCTAGTTGAGTTGTGCATCAGAATAATATCTATAGCCACTTACTGTAGTATGATGCGGATGAAGTTTTCCATTGGCATCCCAATTTCGTAATGTCTGGGCAGATACGCCTATGATTTTTGAAAATTCATGTATAGAATAATATTTACTCAAAGTATCAACGCCTTTCAATAATATTCCGCTCTAATATCTTATAAAACTCAACATATGCTTATATAATTTTATAATTTATATTTAACTGCTAATAACCTTCTCCAAATCCACCAGCTGTGCAAGCGTTTTCTTTCCTTTTCGTGGAGGTTCCAAGATACAAAAGCCAGTCCAGTGCAAAACCTACATCAGCAGACATGGTCATTGTTGTATTTTCCATCTCATAATGAAATCCGGCAGCAAACTTGTCCATACCCAGTGCATCGTAAAAATTTTGTATAAAATTATTCATGATCGTATTTGCTTTCCACGATACCTGATAAGTCATTACCATATTTAATCTGATTTTTTCTCCCATGTATCTATTCCTTTCTTCTATCGGCAATGAAAAAATTCGCTCTCTTCCAGAACATGTTTTGCTGCATATTCAACAGATAGATGTCTGTATTTTTCCATAAACTTAAAGAAATCCCTACGCTCTTCTGTTTTACACATTTTCTGCATTTCATCCACTATTGCTGCTCTGTCTTTTTTCTTATAAGCCCTAAGTATTGTTACTACTTCTCTATAACTCTCTACTTCCGCTATTATTGCCCCAAGCATATAACCTTTATAATATGCTTCGCCTTTATCCCAGACTTTCTCCAGCATATTTCTTTTATCCTTTCCGCTTCCGCCTCCTTCATGTATTTTTTATCTTTCGTTTCTTTATATATTCAATATATTTATCTTTTGTTTTTGCTTTAATCGTTTTGTCATTTGTTCTCTTTACTACTTATCTTATGTAATCTATGGCCTTAATAACATTAATAATACTACGCAGTCCAACATTCATCCACGCAATTCTGCGCTTCTTTCTCATTCATGGAATAATCCTCTGCAATAATCTTTACCACTTCATTACGCGAAATCTGCATTTTTCTGAACCTTCCAATGCAAATTGATATATCCTGTTTTCGCATATTATCTGTAGCGTTTTTTGCCGCTGCCTCTGCTGCTGCCTGTATGTCCGGCTCAAATAAGCGCCGTAGAGCTTCACATTTACACATAGCTTTCTCCTCCTCAAACATGTTCCAGTTTGCGTTTACAATAGCATTCATGATATCTGAATACAGAACTTCATCCTGATATTCCTCATAATGCTCTGCCAGGTTTCTGATCTCTTCCGGATCTGTTATATTACTTCGCAGGCTTTGAAGCCAATAATTTTTCTCTTTTGTAAGTTCATAGATAAGGATCAACTGCATGGGAAAAGGATCTCCGAGTAAATCATAGATTCCCTCTTCTCTCTTCACAGCATAAATCTCCCTGTCTTCTGCAATTGACTGCAGCATTTTCACAGGATAATGATTGCATATAAACGTAATGGTCACCTCCCCAGGAGCAACCTCCCCGGTGCTTCCGGTATCTGCTATATACTTACATGCATATGCATAAACCTTGTAAAAATCATCCACGCTTATGTAATCATCCGGAGCTTTATATTCCAAAAAATTATAGGTACGGAAAATCTGTCCAATATTTTTGTGAATGACAAGGTCCCGGTCTTTCTTGATCAATAAGTCTACACGCATAGGACGGGAACCCAGCAGATATTCCGGCCAGACCTCAAGTTTGCTCCATACTTCATCCAGTTCCACATTCATAGCAGCCCGGAAACCAGCATGCCAGTCAACTGCTGCATTTATCTTTTGTAGGGATATCGTTGTACCTCCTACTTTCAGTATAGCACCTCCTGTTCTAAAATTATACTACTTTTTGAAAAACTTCGGCCGAACGGCCAGAAAATAAGAAAGCAGTATCAGAATGAACTGCCGTAATTTCATAATAGCGCAGAACACATCAGAAAACAAATTAATTTTTTCTAAAAACCAGAAAGCCACAGGCTGGGTGGGGTTCAGTCTGTGGCTCAGTTAGATTTTATACTTTCTTTAGAGAACTTTTAAGACAAATTTCGTTTCTTTATTTTCCCGACAGGGGGTGCGACCCCGCCAGGCTGCTGTCACTGCTTATTTTTTACAATCGGAACAGTGAATTTTTCTAACTTAATTAATCGATTATCGTATACTGCATCATTTCATAGTGTAATTTGCTTTCCTCTACAATATCAAAAGGAAGTTTTCATCTTAATTCCAGATTTTCCAGCTACCTCCTATTGAGAAGATGTTTCATAAATGTTACTATTCTTTTGTGCTTAGCTAACACAAATAATAAGAATAAGGAGGACGTAATATCTATGTGTTTTAATTTCAGTAATTGCTCCGAGTTATTTAATGCAATCTGCAAATATTTCAATCTCGGTTGTTAATCCATAATAACAATATTACCGGCAGAATAATTCTTCTGATATTCTGCTGAAAAAACAGCTCTGAACTTTTCGAAAAAAATCAGAGCTGTTTCATTTTATACTTCTCAATGCTTCGTATACTTAATAGATGGTCTGCCACCAGTAGAGTAATCAATCTGACTGTTGATTTCTCTGTTCTCTACCAGATAGTTCACGACAGAGGGTGCGCCCTCGCCAGGCCCTTACCCAGCGGCTTTAATAGCGGTTTTCGAAGAAACAGTCTGCAATATATTCCGGAGACTCTGCCCAAAGACCGTTTTCCGTGTTCTGCAGTGTCTTATAGGTATTGGAATGATAGAACTGTCCCAATGCCTCTATGAAATCAATCTTCCTTGCTTCTTTAATAATATCAACGACTGCCCGGATCTGAATGAACACGTTCATCGTGATATCTTTCCCATTAAAGGTATATATCTCACTCATACCGATCCCTCCCAACAAATCTCAAATATTCCAGTGCCTTTTGTGTGTGAAATGATACCTGGTTATTTACCTTATTGTATCGAAGTCTGTTTACAGCTTCCTCCGCATTAAGGATTCCCGCAATGTAAAGCTGAACCGTCTCCATGGTATTATCATCCGCCACCGGACCAATCACAACATCGTAGTCATGCTGCAATCTGCCTCTGGATCGGTTCTCTTTGATAAACTCCAACCATTCTATACTCAGGGAATCAAACCTCTTAATTTTCAGTTCCTCATTCTCTGCAAACAAGAACTTCATCACATAATAATCCTTGGAACGATTACGAAGGCTAAGACGGTACGCCCATTCTCTTGCCTGTTCTTCAAGGATCGTTGTATAAAAACCTGTTCCAAAGTCACGCTTGTTGTGTGACTTATTCAACTGAATCTCCGCAAAATCCACGTCCGTTCCATGGAACAGAATCAGGTCGTGCTTATCGTCCTGGATCTCTTTATAAATGAATTCCATAACCTCATCCATTGATACCTGATGCAAATATTCATGCTGAAGAATAATTTTTTCAAAGATCTGATGACGATGAAACAACTCATACGTTGCATCAACTGTCATATGATTCTGCGTGGCATATTCCTCCACCGCTGAAACAGATAGCATCTCTGTATCTGATTGTAAGCTCATGTAAAATCGCCCCCTTTTCTCGATTTGTTCATTCCCGACAGGGGGTGCGACCCCGCCAGGCCCCTAGCTCTTCCAGTTTTTTTCTTTCATTCTGCATCTACATGCTCCTTTCCTTATGATGGAGGAAACAGCATCGTTTCTGCAGAATTTATATGTGCCGTTGTACTGTTTCCACCATATTTATTTTCGCTTCATATGTGGAATCAGATTGACCGAACGGCCTTAGAACTTTCCCAGATATGTGATTTTAGTGTAGCAAATGATAGCCGGTGTGTCAACCAGGGAATGAAGAAAGCCACAGACTGGATGGATGCCAGTCTATGGCTCTGTTAGATCTTTATACTTTCTTTAGAGAACTTTTAAGATAAATTTCGTTTCTTCATTTTCCCGACAGGGGGTGCGACCCCGCCAGGTCTTCTTATCCAACATGCTGCACGATTTCTCTGATTGCAAATGCTGGCAAGAAGCATCATCCAGGTGCCAAACATACAGGGCAGAATATTTACAGACAGGTCCATCCACCATCAACCGTGATAACCGCCCCATTTACATACTTTGATTCATCTGATGCCAGATACAGTGCCGCATTAGCAATGTCTTCTGCACTTCCCATTTCTGGTGCAATTCCCAGAAGTTTTTTGACGTTTCCAAATCCGACCATATTAGGCATTCCCATGGATTTTGATATTTCTGTACTTATTCCTCCCGGTGCTATGTTATTGCATCTGATTTTCTGGCTCATATACTGGAACGTTACATTCCTTGACACCGCTGCTACAGCTGCCTTGGAAGCCGCATACGCCGCTCCTGCTGTATTATGATCTACACCAACAGATGTTATATTAATGATATTTCCACCTTTTTCCTGTTTCAAAAATACCTGAACAGCCTTACGCATTGCATAAATCGGTGCATACCCGTTTATTTTCATTACACGATCCAACATTTCATCTGTCATGTCACCAACTGGGCTCATATCGTCCATAATTCCCGCATTATTTACAAGAATATCCAGATGACCAAACTTTTCAACCGCAAAATCAATCATTTCATTATTTTTATCAACTGATGTAATATCTGCTGAAAAAATCTCTATTTCCCCCGGTTCACCTTTTAGGCTCTCTGCCAGTTCTTCCAAACGTTCTGTTCTTCTTGCTACAGCAACAACTTTTGCACCTTCCTGTACAAAACGGGTAGTTATGGCTTTTCCCATTCCAGAGGATGCACCTGTAACAACTGCTACCTTATTTTCCAATCTCATTAGTAATTCCTCCTTTAAAGAAAATATTTTTCTGTAATTTCCGCATCGTAACCGTTAATCTTAATTTTATCTCCTGGCTTCAATGTATTTTTTCTGGCAAGAATATAACCAATATTTTTATCTTTCACATAACTATATACAAATTTATATACTCTTCCTACTTCTTCTCCATCTACAAGTACGGCCTGTCCAGGGCCTCCCAGATGTCGTCCCTGAATATAAACATCTGCTTCATCTACTGTAAAACCAACCATTTCACGTAACGGAACTTCTTCCTTTATTTTCAGTAAAGCTTCTTTACCGATAAATTCCTTATCCCATCCAATCCCTTTTTCCATTCCAACTTCCAGAGGATTTGTATGACGAAGATCACGCATATAATAAAAACCGGCTTCTGTCGGAAGTGTCCATGCCATAACCTGGAACTCTGTTACTTCCACTGCTCCCATGGCATCTCCTATTTTGTGTAAAAGCTCTTCTATTCTGTCTGCCTGATCTGCTGCAACGTATATCTCGTATCCTTTCTTTTCTCCTGTAAATCCGGCACGATTGATTATGACAGGGAGTTCTTCTATCTGATTCTTTTCAAATGAGAAAAATTTCAGTTCATCTATAGGATTTTTGGTTAGTTTATTGATCATTTCCATAGAATCCGGTCCCTGTACAGCATACATATGATATTGGTCAGTCACATCTTTGTATGTTACCTTTCGATTTCCCTGATGTGATGCCATCCAATGGATCAGATTCCCAGCAAATAATGTTGATACCCAGAATTTCTGCTCTTCCAATCGAAATACTACTACATCATCAATAATTTCTGCATTCTCATCCAGAATTGTTGTATATCGCTCCTTTCCTGTTTTCAATGTTGATATCATCTTTGTGCAAAGAAGATCCAGAAAATCCCGTGCATCCTCTCCCTGAACTTCTACCAACTGATGTGTCCACAGATACCAGCCTACATGCTCACGGACCGCCATATGCTCTCTGCGTTTCATGTCATCATATTTATAAATATTCTTATACATATCCAATCCTCGCTTTTCCCGTAATATCCTAACAGAACTTATCGATTTTCTTTGCTATTCTGATTCTTAATTTGTCTGCCGGAGTGTCATCCTTGATTTCCCACAAAGACCATTGTGCATTCACAAGTGTCTTGGTCATTCCATACCAGTATGCAACATATGCATCTGCCATTCCCGGATTATATACAGTCAAGTTATTACGATCTACAATATACTGAACTTCTTCTTTGTTAAATGCTTCAACCTCATATTTCAATCCCATTGCCTGAAAAAACATTTCCAGATATCCGCCCATCACACGGCCATCTTTTACTGCTTCCGGTGTTCCCATCCATTTACGGATTCCTTCAATTGATGTCATTTCTCCGAACGCAGTTTTTCCTGCAGCTTCACATACACAGTGAAATACGTGTTCCACGGTTTTTTCATCCAGTTTACCCTGGCGAAGCAGATACGATATTGTAGGGAAAATATATCCTGCTGCTGCATTTGAACGTCTCATAAGTCCAGCAACACTATTAGAATCATCTTCCATATTAGTGCCATTCGCAAAAGTATAATTAGTTTCCTCACGAAATACCATTGATTCAGAAACCATATCCTCTTCTTTAGTGTATTTGATCTGATCTTCCGTTGCGATCGGTCCAAAGCATTCCCACTGTTCATGGGATGGCATCGGATATTTTTCACGACTTTCTGCAACAATCCTGCAATGGCAGTCCCCGCAGCCTTTTGCTTCTACCATATGAAATTCAAGCTGTGTTCCTGCTCTCAGTTCTTCTGACCAGGCGCGACTGCTCGCTTCCAGAGACTGTGTAGTTGCACGGCATAGCTCAGAGCCTACAATGTCCCAGTCACATACATCCAGTTCTTTTTCTGCACGATAGGTTCCAAAATCCTGTACACGTCCACACATAAGCAATGCATCATCGCCCGAATCTCCTACAAGTGCTCCGACAAAACTTCCTCTGCAGAACGGATGTACATTATGCTGTGCCATCTGCGGTTTTCCATACTGTTTCATTGTATAATATAATTTCTGGTATGCTGCTTCGCACATTGCCTGTGCCCTTTCTCTGTAGTCTGGCATAAGAATTCTGTATGCCTGCATACAGGCTGCGCTGAATGAGGCATTATATCTCGATAACCAATGCATTGCCTCTTGATAACCTACCAGATGATTCCATGAGGAACACAAAGCCGCATAGTTTGTAAGAGATTTGCTTCCGGAATCTTTTGGAATACGGGGGTCTAATTTTTTACTCATAATCTTTTTCCTTCTTTCCGATCATTTTGAAAAACTATTGTTGTCCATTTCTTTAAGGCAACATAGATTTTCTGATAACATCAGTATATAGGATTTCATTTTCAAACTACAGACTCTGCTAATTGAATTTTCATTCATTATATATATTAATTTGTACTCTCTTTTTTGATTTCAACTTATAGTTAAGCACTTTATAACGGTGTTAAAAATGACACCTTTATTTTATATTTGTGTCATTTTTGATTCTTTTTATCGTTTTTATCCAATTTTACACTTTTCTGTGTCCATTTGCGGTATACTAAATAGTATCAATTTTAACACCATGTAAGGAGGATTTTTCATGAACTTAAATCTGACCATATTAAAAGATTACCTGCCACCAGAGCTGCAAACTCGCCTTTATGGTGAAGCTCAGGATAAACTTGTATGTTCTCGTCCTTTTCTCTGTGAAGCAGACACGTCCTTAATTACAGGGAACACTTATCTTCTCCGTGCAGAACTCCTTCCTTTCATAACACCCGTCAGTGGATGTTCTTTTATCTGTGTCGGATCTCCTGTCCCCTTTAACTGGCAGGAAAGTGGCATTTCTCTGTTACAAATAAATGGTTCTTCCAGTTTTACTTCTGTATTTAATGCAATTTGCCATATATATGATTTTTTTGATCACTGGGATTTTATGCTCCATAAAGAACTTGAAAAGCAGGCCGACTATGAAATTCAGGATATACTCCGGCTTGGCGCCGAACTGTTCAAAAACCAGATTAATGTAATTGATCATTCTCTTTCGATTATTTTTGAAACTGTATGGGAAACTGACTCTCACGGAAAAAGAAAAGTCCATATAGATAATACGCCTCATACCATGCGTCCGAATATGACTGAGTCAATAAAAAATGTCTGTAATTTGGAACGTCGTATTTCCGTCCCTTATATTTCTTCATTGAAAGATAATAATTTTCGCTCTTATTGTAACAACCTGTTTCCTCTTGGATATTTTACCGGCTGTATTTCTATTACAGAAACAGAGCACCCTTTTCGCGACAGTGATTTTTCCCTTGCCGATTATTTTTTCTCTGTTTTCCAGATTGCTTTTGAGAAACACCTTCGCAGCGTGAGTTCAACTAATACTTATGAAAATAACGTTCTTCAAAAACTTCTTCGTCACCAGCCTCTGACTCCTAATGAACAAAAAGAACTGATCTTGTCTGATAACGAAGAATTATATTGTTTTAAACTTCATGAGACCAATAAAACCTCCTGTATGCCAAAAGAATACATGCATGCTGCATTATACTCCTTTGTCCCACAGATTCTGACCTCAACTATTTATCATCAGCGTATTATAGGTTTGCTGAAAATACCTAAACAGGAAGACTCCTCCAGAACTTTTTTATCCTTCAAAGATATGTTGGAACGTATGAATTACTGTGCAGGCATCAGCAATTCTTTTTCCAGACTGGAACAATTGGATGAATGTCTTATCCAAGCCGATTATAGTCTGCAAAACAGTACCCAGACTCTGAATTTTTTTACGAATAATATCGTATCATTCCTGTTACACGAATGTACCACCAGAATTTCCAGGGAATTATTGACTACAGAGGCATTACGTCGTGTAATTTCCTATGATGCCAGAAAAAACACTGAATATCTGCATACTCTTCAGGTCTACCTTGAAAACGAAATGAACATTGCTCCCACAGCCCAAGCCCTTTTTATTCATAGAAGCAGTCTCATTAAACGTTTGAATAAACTGACCGATCTATTGCAGGACAATCTTTCTGATTCGAAAACAAAACTTTATTACAGACTCTGGTTTGAGTTAAAACAATAATTTTTGTATCATCACTCTTTGTGTTTTCTTTAATCTTCTGAGTACCGTTTTTAAGAATCTTTAAATAATAAAAGCTATTTCTTTGTCTTGAACTTTTTCATTGTGGAGTATGGACTGTAAACTCTGGATTTATTCTTGGAAGTACCTCACCTGTTCCTCTCAATCAACTATATCTTATCTGATATATTTTATATTACTGGTATAAATACACTCATATCAAGCGGTTTTGACATACCATGTCTGTTGACGTAAAATATTAATAAGGCTATAATAAGGAAAACATAAAAACGAGGGGATATTAAATACAAAAAACAACAGAAAAATTTCTTCTGCATGCATCAGAAATTGACCGGTTCACATCATTTGCCTTTCTGATCCTGATCGCAGCCGGTTTGATGGTCTCCTGGCTTTTTATATCTTTCTCAGGAAAGAATCACATTTCAGGAAGTGCCATTATGGATCTTTACCAAATGGTACTGAATATTATTCCAGGCAATATTATCTCTCCATTTCAGACAGGAAATGCACTGCAGATCATTTTTCTCGCATGTATATGTGGTGCAGGTACACTGGTGTTAGGGGATTCCGTATCGGGAATGGCAAAAATAGTTTCCCAGATCAATACTTTAATCCAGCTGCTTATGACTTATATCAGCAAGCTTATCCCGCTGTTTGTATTTATCTGCATGATGAATCTGTTTTTATCCGGTAACCTGAAAAATATATCCAGTCTTATTCTACTGCCTCCTCATCAGCCGCTTTTGGAACTAACATTGAAAGCTGCAAGGCACTTGGCATAGATAAAAAGTTAATTAACTTTGGTGTTTCTATCGGACAAATCATTTTTATGCCAAGTGGGGCGATCCAGTTTTTTATTATATCCCTATGTACTGGTCAGAGCTTTGGTACAGAGATAACCATTGTCTGGATCATAACCTCCATTATAACCAGTACGATTCTGGCAATTGCAACACCGCCAATCCCCGGCGGAGGTTTATCCTGTTATACCATTTTATTTGCACAATTAGGAATCCCCTCTGCAGGAATTGCATTAGTGATCAGTATCGATTTACTTATGGATGCATTTTTAACAGCCTGCAATCTTGCATTTCTGCAAACAGAGCTTGTACTTTCTGCAAAAAAACTAAACTTGCTGGATGAAGAAAAACTGCGGAAATAATTTTCCGACAGGGTTCCATTTTACTGTAAAAAGCCACAAGCTGGGTGGGTTCCAGTCTGCACGGCAGGGAGCGCGACTCCAAACGGTTCCCCGTGCTGAGATGAGAACAGGAACAATTGACGAAAAATGAAAAAATCTTTATAATAAATTAGTATCTGAACAACAGATAAAATCAATTACACAAACTTAATAAAAAGAGGGAGGGCATTTTATGTTTGGTTTTATGGTAACTGCTGATGGCGGACTTACAACTGCCGGATATGTAATTACAATTATTGCCGGAATCATTTTGTTTTTCCTGGCGATTTATTTTGCAGGGAAGAATTCAGACAAGAAAAAGCTTACCACAAGACAACTGGTATTCTGTGCCGTAGCTATTGCACTTGCTTTTATTACGTCTTATCTGAAAATCTTCAAACTGCCGTGGGGAGGAAGTGTCACTCTTTGCAGTATGCTTTTTATTGTTCTGATCGCAAACTGGTATGGAGTCGGAACAGGTATTATGGCTGGGTTTGCTTACGGAATCCTGCAGTTTATTCAGGAGCCTTATATACTTTCATTTTTTCAGGTATGCTGTGATTACATACTTGCATTTGCAGCACTTGGACTGGCAGGATTATTTGCAAAACAGAGTCATGGACTTCTGAAAGGATACATAATAGCTGTAATTGCCAGAGGAGCTTTTCATTCTCTGGGCGGTTATCTTTATTGGATGAGCTATATGCCGGACAATTTCCCGAAATCGTTGACAGCCGTATATCCGATCTTATACAATTACAGCTATCTGCTGGCAGAGGGCATTATCACGGTGATCATCATTTCAATACCTGCAGTGTCGAAGGCACTGACCCAGATAAAGCGGACCGCATTGCAGTAGATTGTTTTGCCTGGCAACGAGGATGTATTGTTGCCTGAATCCGGCATTAGATCATCCGGACACCTTCTCGACTGGGAGCGACTCCGACCGGTCTTTTACTGCAAAAAGCCACAGGCTGGGTGGGTGCCAGTCTGTGGCTTTATTGGAGAAATTCTATTTAGTCTCAGTCGGTTTACATTGCAGAAGTTTCTCCAGTTCAGCTACTCTTTTAAGTGCTTCTGTGGTTTCTTTTTGTGCTTTCATTTTTTCTTTTTCGGCTTCATCCCTTGCTTTTTCAGCAGAATCCGCTCTCTGACGTTCTCTTTCTGTATTTTCGCGTTCCTTTTCTGTATTTTTTCGTTCAGCTTCCTGACCTTTTTCATACATGGTCGTATCTCTCTCAAAACCCTTCATATAGCTTAACGACACCTCCCCGTCCCGCTTCACGATATCCACCATTTTCTGGATATCCTTCAGTGTATCATTTACGGCATTTGTCTGGGTTGTGTTCTCCATATACTTTAAAAACTGCCGGAGCTCTTCGGATATGTCATCACCTTTTGTGCCCTTAGTATACAGTACAGTTGTCTGAGCACCATCATCGTATAACATTTCCGGTTCTTCCACACACATATTTCGTATTGTATATTTCACTCTATCGTAACCAAAAGGATCGTAATTACAGATAAAGATTACGTATACTCTCTTTAACTTTCCAAAATCCTCTCCTGATTTCAGACTGCGGCTGTCTATAATGGCATGATAAAAGCGGATCCTCTGCTGAAATGCGTATTCAATCCCCCATAGGATTTCTGTGCGATCACTTTCAGATTTCGAAACTCCTTATTAAACAAAAGTTTCAGAATCTTTCGTGTAAACTTCTCTCCCATTTCAGGATATGTCATCATGGCATTGAAGAGAAAATCATCCAGCAGGTTCAACTCTTCCAGTTTTTTTCTTTCATTCTGCATCTGCATGCTCCTTTCCTTATGTGGAGGAAACAGCATCGTTTCTACAGAATTTATATGTGCCGTTGTACTGTTTCCACCATATTTATTTCCGTTTCATATGTGGAATCAGATTGACCGAACGGCCTTAGAACTTTCCCAGATATGTGATTTTAGTGTAGCAAATGATGGCCGGCGTGTCAACCACGGAATGAAGAAAGCCACAGGCTGGGTGGGTCCAGTCTGTAGCTCAGTTAGATTTTTATACTTCCTTTAGAGAACTTTTAAAACAAATTTTGTTTTTTTATTTTCCCGACAGAGGGTGCGACCCCGCTAGGGCCCCTAGAAAACTTTTAAAACAAATTTCGTTTCTTTATTTTCCCGACAGGGGCGCACGGGTGATACCCCAAACGAGTATACTTACCTATGCACCTCTACCGTTTTCTCTCCTTTAAAACGAATATGGCCTTTATCAAACCCTCCCTGCAACATACCTGGAATTTCCTGAGTTGTTGCCATAACATCATACTTTAGTTCTTTACCTTGTGAAATCACCCAATTCGGAGTTTCAACTTTCCAAGGAAAAGTCTGATAACTAGGACCGCTAATCTCAACACCAGTATTATAATTTTCAATTCTAATATTTTCCGAAGAAAATCTATCATCTCCCACAGCTTCAAGGTTCGATAAATAACTTACAACGGCTTCAGATTCTATATTATATGTCTGTCCCTCTTGAACAATATTGGGTGGACTTGTAATTATTAATTTTTGTTGTACTACTTTAATATTCCTCGTTGCTCTATATATAGTAATATTGTTAGGATTTTTATTTTTCCAAACCTTTAACTCAGCTCCCAATACAAATCCTTTCTCATTTGATCCAACAATCAATTTATCATACGTCGATTCACATGGTTCTACTCTAGTATCAGAATCAGATCCTGGTTCTACTATCGTATATTTAATACTACAATTTTCATCATTTCTATAATCAGGACCTTTATTAATATGTATTAGGGCAGTATTCGCTGACACATATCCACAAGAATATTCTCCACCAGCAGATAAACTATCTGCATTTCCTGAAAATACAATTTCCGCAGTTGGGGTCACTGTTGGTGTCGGGGTTACTGTTGGTGTCGGGGTCACTATTGGTGTCGGAGTCACTGTTGGTGTTGGGGTCACTGTTGGTGTCGGGGTCACTGTTGGTGTTGAGGTCACTGTTGGTGTCGGGGTTACTGTTGGTGTTGGGGTCACTGTTGGTGTCGGGGTCACTGTTGGTGTCGGGGTCACTATTGGTGTCGGAGTCACTGTTGGTGTTGGGGTCACTGTTGGTGTCGGAGTCACTGTTGGTGTCGGGGTCACTGTTGGTGTCGGGGTCACTGTTGGCGTTAGGGTCACTATCGGGGTCGGGGTTTTAGTCGGTGACGGTGGTACATTTATGGAATCAAAAATACTAATCTGATTTCTCAGGCTGACGCTATGTTGGGTCTGGACTTCTTTTGTACCGGTTTTTGACGTCAGGAGAAAACGTACAATGTTGGCTGATCTAGCTTTTGTCAGGTCTGCCCTGAAGTCTGTTACTCCTGATGCAAGTAAATTATTATTATCTGATGCCGGGATTTCCTGCCATTTTCCACCTTCATATTTATAATCATGATATGTAATCTCCTCGGTATCTTTATCCCATCGTATCAAAGACATCGTATCCCCGGGACTGGACTGAATCGCAGGTTCACCTGCCGAAAAATCAGATCCATTGCCGTCTTGCAAATCATCATCTGTTATACCATTACTCTGGGCACTAAAAGTATTATTATTCTCTGACATAACTGCCGGTTCATCCGATTCTTCAGCTAAAGCCATTGTCTGGGCACTGTTCGTATCCTCTTTTGTGGAATATACAGCAAAAACCTTACTGCCAGTACTTGGGGTAGCAGAATCAATATCATCATAATTAATAGCGGAATTATCTCCATAACCATAGTAAAAACCACGGTTTGTATTGATAATCATATCCTCAATCTTGTCGAATGTAGTCTGCGTTTCCATCTGAACCTGGGCACTGTTAGAGGTACTTCGGAATATATTAGAACCGGTAGTCATAAATTTCAGCACAACACCGGAAAAAATAGCAATAATAGCCACAGTTACAATCATTTCTATTAATGTAAATCCCCGATTATTTTTACCATCTCTACCCGATCGCTTCATTTACAATTACCTCCATCTATATTCTCTCAAAACACTTTTTTTATTTCAGGAAATACAGTATTTACACTTTCTTATACTCAATTATCAGCTTGTTTCTCCTGCCGTTATTTTATATTTTCCGGTATCCTGCATCAACGTAATTGTCCTGGTACGTGAACCACCCTTTACTACTATCTTACTGCAAACCTGATCTTCACCCAACTGCATTCCTGACAAATATGAATCATCTCCATTCTGCTTCTTAACTTTAGTTAAAACCGGAAATCCTTCCCAGCCATCTGTCTTCATAAGTGGCAAAAATTTTCCCGTTGCACGATCATAGGTGATTACAATAGCATTAGATTTATTATTATTTCTGTTATCCAGAAATTTCTCCTGCCCACCTACAAAATAGGAAATGCTGGTTTTTGCAGGTGCAATTTTCTCTTCATCCTGATCAGTCTTTATAATATCATCACCATTTTCTTCGATTTTACCTCTATCCAGAATATAACTGATGTAATAGCCATCATTAGGACGATATTCCAGTTTCATGGCTCCCACCAGTCGGCTGGAAGCCTCTATTTTAGTCTTATCCAAGGCAGCTCCAATAGAATTGGCTGCTCTCTGTACACGAAAACCCAGAATAGAATTTAGGGACGGAACAATAATTGCCAGAAGCAATGCAAAAATAGAAAGAACAACAATTAATTCTATCAGTGTAAAACCACTATTTTTTTTCTTCATGCCCTGCTCCTCCTCCCTTCATATGATAATTTTCCAGGCACTATTGTTTTTTCCAGTTCTGATAAAATACATAATCTGAAAGATCCAACACATCTGAGGAATCCTTTCCACTGGTATTGTCATCCGAAGAACTGTTTCCCCGCACATAATCATCTCCATTCCAGAAGAAATCCTGTGGTTTCAGATCAGAATTTTCGCCCATCTGCATCTGGAATACATTTGCCGCCTCAATCGGAGAAGCCTGCAATGACGAACCAGAATTCAAAATAATTTTTCCTTTGGCCATAATGATTCCCTGAAATTGTACTCCTTTTTGAATTTCCACATCACCGGTACAGATTACCAGACGCAATTCTTCCTGAAGATCAGACGTAATCTCTAATGTATTTTTTCCTTCATTATTACACATAATTACCTTAGGCCTTTGTCCTGAATCAGCTTCTGGATATACACATTTTTGTCCATCCTCAGAATCAGGATATTCTTTCTTCAGGTAATCTCTCATTTTCTCTTCATTAACCAAATTATCAAACACACTGCGATTGTATGCTGCTTCATTATGCGAACCACCTGGTGCATTGGAATCCGGTTTCTCACGGTTTAAATAAGTTTCGCCCCAATTGGTTACCATTTTCCTGTTTAAAGCATACCACATCAGTCGATATACTACAGACTTGTTTTTTAACTCAGCAGAAGTATTACTGTCAACAGGATTATATAATTCTCCCTGTCTGATTTCATCCTTGGTTCCATAAGACAAAAGATTGCCATTTGTGATATATCTCACATAAGCTTCTTCATCGTTCACCTTTATACCAGAATTAAAATCACTAAAATAAAAGGAAAAATAATTATCCATATTTGTTTTCATATTACCATTATTCTGATAATAAAACTGCATGTATTTCGATGCATTTGTATCGTTTGTATTTGTGGCATCTGCTGCAAAATTCAAATAAAAATAAGCATAAGTGCCACTTCCAGGAGCCGGATAAAGTACTTTCTGCACTGGATCAGTCTTATTAATTTCAATTCCCAGCCCAGCCAGATCATTCAGAGTTTTACCTCCCCATGCCTGAACCGGCTCATTCCACTTTACCGGAACATGGGCAGATGATAAAATGCTATTTGTTTTATTCTCATCCGTTACCTCTACAGGGTTAGTAAAACCATCAACATCAAACTCATCCCCCAAAATTTCAGACGGTGCAAGATAAGCCAGCTGAGATCCCTTTACTGTAACACTTTCCCCAGTAACCACATCACTATTACTGTTAGTTGATATATAGCTTTTTCCAGATAGTTCCATTTTCTGTACCTTCGAAATATCTAAAGTAGCATTTTTTCCATTAATAATGATAGAACTACTCAGATCTGAGGTAAAATAAGAATCTGGTTCCTGATCTGTATACTGTTTATAATATTCTTCTTTACTATATTCTGAGTTTGTTTTCAGTTCTTCTACTGACGCTTCAGATCCATATCCATAATAGTTCCCCTCAATATCTACATAGGCATTACTTCCCGAAGCAATTGTAAGATCATCTGCTACATAACTTGTTCCAAGAAGCTTAACATTGGCTGACTTGTCAACAGAGGACCCAACTGTAATGCCCCTTGTCCAGAAACCGACTCCGGAATTAATTTTCAGTGAACTGTGATCTACATTTACTTCTGCTCTGCTGACAAATTTTTCTCCTGATTCCACGTTAAGTTGAGCTCCACTCTTAATCCAAATGCTTGTCTTGTGTCCATAATCAGCTTTTGTATTACCATAATTGTTATTAATCTGATTGCAAATAGTATTATCCTGGATCAATCCTGCATAAATATTCCCTCTTAAAGTAATAGCATTGCTGTCATTTGGTGTACCAGTGTTGATAGTATCGGGCGATTCACACACAATACCTCCATTAGCAACCACAACCATACTCATCAAATCAGGCAATGTGGAGGAAGTAGGAAACTGCGCTTTCGGAGTACCCAAACTGATATCCGTCTTTATGATTGATGCCCTGCCCTTTGAATCAACATAAACTATTTTAAGATTTTTCAATATTATTCCACTGTTTTTACTGTCTATATACTCAATATGTGGAGCATTACTGGCTACCATAAGAGTTTCCCTTGATTCGTCAGTAAGAACATTTGATTTATTCAAATATTTTTCATTGTCAAAGATATTCGGATCATATTCTCCAGGAATTTCTGAAATTTTCAATGTTTCCTTAAGATACTTAATAAACAATTCCCTGTATTTATCCTGACGATCTGTATCCTGAGCATTGCCAGAACCACTATCTCTATCATAATTTTCCATAACCTCAGTAAATGCTTTTGACATTGCAGTTCCAACATCTTGCTGAAGACCGACCTTAATTTCCTCCAGTCCTTGCTCTGCAGTATAAAAACTGTCCTTTCCCTTCAAGTCTGTCACCTTCATATAGAAATTAGAAACAGAAATGTAAATGACTAATAGCCCTAAAATCATAACAAAGGAGACTGCAATGATCACAGTAAACAAAGAAAAGCCTTTATTCAATTGTCCTTTTATTCTTTTCTTACTTTCCATTCACTTCTCCTGTATAATCAATCCTCTTTTGCTCCATCTAATGTCACAACCAAATCCTCTTTTGGAAATCCCTTTGCCGCGGCACCAGACTTGTAAACCATTACTTTCGCCTTATAGATACGATCCTTTGCTTCTTTATTGTCCAGAGTATTGGCATCCAGTACTTTTACAGCTCCTGCATTTTTAACTATATGGGGTGGAATATTCAAATCCTGATACAACAAATTTACCTGATTATTAACCTTTTCATTATTGGCAATATTCCAACCCAGATTTGTACGAAGTTTTGTTACTCCAGGATACAAACTGGGATTTGTATACCAGTTTGTATGATTTTTCTGCTTCATAGTATCTTCTGTAACTGTAAGATTCATTTTGTATGCATTTTCCTTTTGGAAGAGATCTGAAATTTCTGTTTTCTGCTTTACCACAAACAAATTCACTGGATAATTGTTCTTATTTTCAAACTCAATCACATCTAAGGGCTTCATACTGCTTGTTGAATTATAGTTTGGATAATAAAAAATACATACATTTTTTAATTCCGAATCTGCCTCTGACCTGAAAATAGAAGATTCTGTTACTTTTATTTTCTGCTGAGGATAATTACTGTTCTCAATAGAAAAATCTTCACTGACATTCACAATTCCGCTGCTTTCCCTTTCCAGTTTTATAACCAGCCTTTTTTCAGAAGTTTGATAAATCTCTTGAATGGCATCCTCTGTCAATGGAAGGTTGTTTTCATCTCTTACATCACTGAATTGTTCACTGAATTCTTTAAAGTATTGATTTTCTTTCAACGTAATCAGCGCATCTGTTTTCGTATTCAGTTTTACAATATTAGGTACTTCATAATCATTTTTCAGATCACTTTGTACACTGCTGGCTTCCTTATATCCAGCGCTCTGGCTTCCATCAAATTTAATCAACGCATCATAGGAATTATTGGAATCCAATCCACTTTTTATATTCGTCAGTTCAAAATAATACTTTGAAGAATCGGTTCCTTTTTTGCGCGGATTAAACTTATAGGTAATTCCACCATCTTTTGAAATTACAGATGCTGTCACAACAGAAACCAGTTCATTATATGTAAGCTCCGAATCAGACTCCCTATTATACAATCTTACAGGTGAATAACTACCATCTGACGCTGGCAATACTTCTTTTACCTGCATTGCTCCACTATTATATTCGCCTAATTGCGGACTCAGAAAAGAAAGCCGCATGGCAGTTCTGCCAGTGGAAATATCTTTATAAACAGGATAATTAAAAGCCAGCGAAACATCTACAAAGTCTTTAGCCTTCACTTCTTCCATAATATTCTGTGCAACTGTAGTAGCTTCCAGATATACGTTGGATTTTTTATTTATCCTGCTTGATGTTACAAAGCTCTGTAAAAATACTGCCGCTGTAATTACAAAAATACTGACTGCCACAATCACTTCAATCAGTGTCATTCCTGCATTAGAATTTTTCTTTTTTGCAGTTTCTATCATGACAGTACTCCTTTCTGCTTAATTCTCGTCTATGGGGATAGCCTTAATTCACATTCATTGCAAAAATTTTAATCAGACACTTCTCCTTTAAAGCACAGATAGACAGTTAGAGGGGCATCCAACATCCCCTCTAACTAATTATGGCTCTATTGCTTCTGTACAGAATTATCTGTCGGATTTTCACTGCCAGTCTCCTGGGAAGCCTGATCTGTTGTCTGACTGTCCGTTTCCTGTGTCTGAGCTTTTTTAGCCTTATTTGTGTTCTTTTTCTTTGATTTTTTTGACTGCTCTATTGTTCCGAAAATATTATCTGTTCCATAAGATACAGATCCTGCATCCGGTTCGGAATAAGTATTTCCCGTTCCAGTCATGGAAAACATATTTACTACAATAGTTCCTGTAAGATTCCCGGTCGTTGAATCAAAAGAAGCACTTACATTATCCAGAGTCATTCGTCCGGTCTGATCTGCTAGATAAGAAACTGCATCCTTCAGGCTGGCATAAGTTCCCGTAAACTGCATGGAATTTTGTGTTCGATAAAGTACAGGATTCTGCGAAATAGCATTCTGATTTGCCACTTCTGCATCAGAAGCATTCTGCAACTCCTGTTCTTCTTGAGTATTTGTGCCCTCTATATCATCAATCTGTGACTGTGTCTGGGCATTCGCCTGTTCAGACAATGTTTCATCTGCTACATTAACCAAATCACCTTCCGTACCTCCATCCAAAGATGCGACAAAAGATTTCTCCCCCAGCCCCACATTGGAAATCTCCATGTCAAGCGTGTTCTCCATATTCTGAGCAAGAACAATCCCATCCTCAGCCTTAACATCGGCAGGAAAATTACTAGAATATTTATTAAGTTCTTCCTCTATAGACTGAGTTTCACTAATATATTTATCCCTGTTTTCAGCTAATGAAAGAAGATCATTAAGTCTTGACTGCAAAGACGAATTTGACATCTGGATATTTTCTGCCTCTTCCATTTGAGGTTTATATCCAAACCAGAAACCACATACAAATAAAAGTACACCCAAAAACATCAGCAGGATTTTTTTTTCACGCATTGATAAATTCATGTCTCATCTGCCTCCTTATTCTGCGCTGGTATCCAAAGGTGCCGGATCTGCATAAGTACATGCCACACTCATAGAAACTGTTCCATCTTCACCCTGATCAATTCCTGTAGTAGTAACTGTAGCCAGACTGTCAAAAGTTCTAAGCTGCATAAGCGTATTTGCTGCTGCAGATTTGCTGGTCACACGCATGGAAAAACTTACCTGACTGCCAGTAGAATTAAAATTATCTATGGTAATGTCTGATGGCATTTTCTGTTCCATCTCCTCAATAAAATCTTTCAATCCCTCATTGGGAGTATTGGTGTATTTATACATATTTTCATAATTTTCATATTTCACTTTAGCCGCATTATATGCATTATAAATATCTTCAATAGAACTTTCCTCTGTGATACGCATATTCAGCCGGTCCTGAACTCTCTGCTGATATATTCGATTTGCAAAGCCGGTTGCTGTCAGCAGAACGCCTGCTATCGCTCCAACCACAAAAACAACAATAGCGCCACTTAAAGTTTCCTTGGTTTCTTTCTTCCTCCGGCCTACTTTCTCCATCAGGTTCAGTCCGGATTTCACAGGATCCATCACTGCAATATAAAGGAAAAGTCCTTCATGCTTGTTTGTATCAGGCACGGAATATCTGGTAATCTTTGTGAGAAGCTCCACCTTCTGCCCCAGTTCCTGAGTCAGAAGTTCTGTCAGCCCCTGTACCTGTCCGCCCAAGCCGCACAGAGCAATACTTTCAAAATTCACATCCCCATTTCTGGAAATATAATAGTCCATAATACGGGAAATATTTCCCACCAGATATCGAAGACTCTCTGTCACTTCACTTTTGACAGTATCAGGCTCCTCCCCGATCTGGCCGTCCAGGGAAGGATAGATCCATTTTTTCTCTGACAGAAGCTGCAGCGCGTCCTGAACCTCCAGCCTGTCCCCAAACTGTGGAAAGCTGCGGATCGTCTCCACTGCACTCTCTATACCATAATTAATATTTCTCTGGAAACTAAGCTTACCGTCCCTGATAATACTGATACCTGTATTCTCCAGCTCCACCTTGATCAGAATATGGGCACCGGAAGTATATTCCTCCTGCATAGTCTGATACACTGCATTTCCGGTATAGGTAATTCCCGCCAGATTCAGACCTGCACTCTGGGCAAACTCATAATAGGCAATGGAAATTGCCTTGGGAGATGCATACACCATCAGCCTGTACTGTCTCTCCTGGTCATCAGCCTTTTTCTGCTCAGCCTCCTCGCCCTTTTTACCCTTCTCTCCGGTAATTCCCAGAATAATATAGGACATCACATATTTTGTCACATCAATAGGAAAATAATCTGTTGCATTTGCTTCAATAATACTCTGAATCCGGCTTTTCTTTACCAACGGGATCTGTACCTCCCTGCTGGCAATCCTGGTAGAACTGGTAACAAACCAAGCCTTCTTTGTGCGGATTCCCCGCTCATTCAGCTGCTGCCTCAAAAGTTCCCCCAGACCTTTGGTATCTCGGATCTGTCCATCCTCCACAGATCCCTGGGGAACAGGTACGCAAAAACACTGAAGCATCCGTCCCTTACGTCCGGAAATCTCCACCTCTCCCACTCTGATCTGTGTACTCTCAGCCTCAATACTCAACAAACGTGCCATCCTAAGTTCCTCCATCCAAGTACTCACTTCAAGAATGCCGTCGACATTCTTGCTACGAAATACGCATCTCTGCAATCCTGCCGGAAGCAATAATATATTTTCAAATGCAAAAATACACTTCATCCAACGGAAATGTATTTTTGCAACTGAAAACAATGTGTCAAAGTCCCAGTAAGCCCAGATACCAGCCAATCCAGCTATTCCCCCACAAAGCCGCCAGCATCACGCCCACAGCCAGGTAAGGCCCCATAGCCAGAACCCGTCCGGCTCCCTGCACTTTAATGCGGATCATATGAACCACCGAACCCACAATACAGCCAACCAGAAAAGCCAGCAAAATCCGCTGCCATCCCAAAATCAGCCCACAGGCAAACATCATCTTCACATCACCGCCGCCAATAGCCGCACCGCCACTGACCAGATAAATCATCCCCAGCACCCCACTGACACAAACCATGCCAATCAAATGCCCAGCCAGACCACTCATCCCATCCAGCCCGGTAGCCACAACGCCCAGCGCAAACAAAAAAACATTGATCCCAAAAGGAATCTCAAAAGTCCTCCAGTCAATCACACTCAACACAATCAGAGCAGACCCCATCAGACAATAAACAAAACTCACAACATTCAGCCCATTCACAACACAAATCACTACATAGAGGATGCCATTGACACCCTCTATGATAGGATATTGCGCCGAAATCTTAGCCTTACAAAACCGGCACTTCCCGCCCAACACGATCCAGGAAACCACCGGAACCATATCAAACCACCGCAGCTTCCCATCACAAACCATGCAGTGCGAAGGCGCCACCACCACCGACTCCCCAAGGGGAAGCCGGTAAATGCAGACATTTAAGAAACTGCCGATGACAATTCCGAATATAAAAACAATCATGTATGGAACGAGTTCCAGGAAAGTTAGCATAGGGTTAATTCCTTTCAAAAGAAAAATATTAGGTCTTATATATAGTTTACTTTGTTTCTGCTTCTTTTTTCTTCTCCTAGTTATGGTTATGGTGTTGCTGGTTTTGTTTCTTCCTTATTGATATATTTTGCAAAATTCGTAGGTCCATAAGTTACAGTCACAGCACCTTCATCAGTAATATTAATAGTTGCTGTAGGATTTCCACCCCATTTAGCAGATTTCAATTTCATATTTTTATAATCTGGGCAAAACTCCCCTAGTGCTTTTACTATATCACCATTTTTGTCACCAGTTACAGCTGGTTCTCCTGTTCCAAGTGCGATAGTAGCACCTTTAATTTCTTTAATTTCATTTTCAGCATCAGCTGCATAAACCTGAACGGCTTTTACCATTTCATCCAAATTTGATGCATCAGCAGATTTTCTTGATTTTTCTACATACTTCGTGTACTGTGGTGCAAGTATACCAACTAAGATTGCCAGAATTGCAATAACAATTACAAGTTCAACTAATGTGAAACCTTTGTTATCTTTTTTCTTTCTGTTAAATAATTTTAACATATTACTATCTCCTTACTTTACAGTTCATCGAGATAGTAACTTTCATTAAGAAAACAAAGAATCATTATGTACTCATCGAAAAGCTAAAAACTATTTACTTGCCGTATCTTTAAGTGTAGTTGGATCATATGAAACTTTTACTGCACCAGTTGATGAAACCTCGCATGTTGCTTTAATAAATGCCCCTTTTCCATCTGATGCATCTTTACCTGTATGCCATGCTTTTGATTTCAATTTTGTAGTAGTCCATTCTGTTGAAGCATACTCTGTTAATGCTTTGTAAACTGCAACTTCCTTTGAATCTGTTGAAGTAGCATCAATTGCCTTTCCACCAACTTTAACAACAGTCTTTGCAGCATCAATTATAATCTCAATTTTTGTATCTGCAATAGCACCATCTGCACCCGCAGTTACAGGAATAATGTCAGAATACGCTTCATCTGCTGTTGCAACCTTAATTGCGGACACAAGATTATCCAAATTGGAAACATCTGCTGCTTTTCTTGATTTCTCAACATACTTCGTATACTGTGGTGCAAGCAAACCAACCAAGATAGCTAGAATCGCAATAACAACAACCAGCTCAACCAGTGTAAATCCCTTATTATCTTTCTTCTTTTCTTTCAGAAATTTAAACATAACTCAATCTCCTTCAAAATTCATTCATTTCTATCGGATAGAGCCATATCATGAGAAAGACCCGGGATGTTCTGGCAGACCTGGCGATAACAGGTGACTGCAGACACAGAGTAACTCACATATTCAACTTTTCGATGAATACATAACTCTCCTGTTGCTTTCACCACGAATGTCACTATCCGATGATTGATTCAACGAGCGAGAACCCCATAGGGCTCTCCACCCCCCCCCTGAAAATTTCGGCCATCCGGAGTATCCAGAGGGGAGGGAGTTATGTTTATAAACTCGTTATTCAGTTTTCAAGTTACATAGCCTGGATAATTAAGTCAAGCGGATATTCGCAATCCGCTTCGCTACTTGCTCATAACCGAATAACTGCTCCGCAGTTTATCAGAAGGAGTTTGCACTCCTCCTGATACAGGCAAGTCCCCACCCACTGCTTATTGCTTTTCGCAATTGAAGCAGGGGACTTACTTGATTCGGTTAAATAATTAAATTTCCAGACAAAAAATTGATCCAAACCAGCCTACATCCACAATCGCCGATACCAGCTCCGAAATATAGATGTAGCCATCTATATTCACAGGAGTCTTAGTTATACCCAGCCTTTAAAAATCTACGTTATCCCCCGAAAGACCCACAGTTTAACAACAATGAGTCTGGGGTTTTCGGGGAATGCTTTTAGCAGATTTACAAATGCCCAGCATAACTGGCTCCGAAGCCGTAGACAAATACATCTATATCCCGGAGCGTCCACCCGACAACCAGATTCTAATTTAATTTGTTATTCTCAGTCTGATTCAGAAAAAACCACTCAATCCCGCTTTTCCAACGCGCCTCCTTTAATCTGAAGAAAAACCTGATTAACATGATTCTAAAAATATATGATGAACACAGCCCCTATGCCAGCTGTGTACCATCCCATCTTACCAGAAACTTTTACCGCGGTTCCCAATCGCCAACATAGCTTATCGGATATACACTATCCTTCACACTGCTTATGCATAACCAATACTGCTCTGCAGTTTGCCGATCATACAGTCGAAGCCACCAACGCACAGCTCCTGTCTGTATCTCTGTGCAGATATATCTGCAGGGGACCTAGTCATACTTGGCGTTTGGGAATCTGCGTTATCACCCCAAAAGTCCAACTGTCTGAGCGTCAGCGAGTTTTGGCTTTTGGGGTGATGCTTTTAGCAGATTTTCAAATGCCTAGCATGACTGTCCCCGAAGCCGTATCTGCACAGAGATACAGACAGGAGCGTCCCCTTATGTGCAAGCACAACAGCCACATCCTCGCAATCCGGGACTTTTATTATAGGTTATCTAATCCATTATACATCGACGCAATCGGCGAAATCACCGCAATCACCAAAGTCCCAATAATCAACGCCATAAACAAAATAATAATCGGCTCCATAGCCGCCAGCACACTCTGGGTAGTCATCTCCACCTCTTCGTCATAATAATCCGCCATCTTCTCCAGCATCTCCTCCACATTACCGGTCTCCTCACCGATCCCGGTCATATGATACACCATAGGAGGAAAAATCCCGGAAGCCTCCAGAGGCTCTGACAAAGGAACACCCTTCATAACCTCCTCACGGGCCTTCAGCATGGCATTGGTATAATGAATATTATTGACAATCTTCGAAGTAGTCTCCAAAGCATCAATAGTAGAAATACCCGACATAAGCAAAGTACTCATAGTTCTGGCAAACTGAGAACAGGCTGTTTTCACTGTAAGCTTCCCAAACAAAGGCATCTTCATCTTGATCCTGTCAATGGTCAGCCGCCCCTGTGTGGTCCTGTAGATCAGCTTATAAGCAGCCACAACCCCAACAATAATCGCCAGTACCACATACCAGTGTGAAGTCATCCACTTACTGCTGTTCATAACAAACATAGTAATCGCCGGCATCTCAATATCCAGATCCGCAAACATATCAATAAAGATAGGGATTACAAACAACAGCATAACTGCGATTACCCCAATGGCTGCGATTACCAGAATAATAGGATAAATAGTAGCCTTCTTAATGGTAGCCTTCAACTTTGCCTCTTTTTCAAAATGCACTGCCATCCTGGAGAAAGCCATCTCCAGACTACCGGACTGCTCACCTGCCTCCACCATATTCACCAGCATAGGAGGAAAAATATCCGGCTGGCTTCTCATGGAATCCGCCAGGGTATTACCCTTTTCCACATTCAGAAGCACCTCAGAGATGGCACGCTTCAGCCATTTATTCTCTGTCTGCTCGCTTAACATCTGCAAGGCTTCCTTCATAGGAACACCTGCCTGGGTAATACTGACAAACTGCCGGCAGAAAACACTCAGATCCCTGGGCTTAACCTTTTTCCCAATAGAGAAGTCAATCTCTTTGTTCAAAGCCCCCTGCTCCCTGACGGAAACAGGAATCAGACCCTCTGCCTTTAGCTGCTCCAATGCTCTCTCTCTGGTCTCAGCCTCCAGGCTTCCCCTTTTCTCTTTGCCTCTTTTATCTACTGCCACGTAGGAAAAACCGGGCATGCTCTCACCTCATTTATCTATAGTCACACAGATCCGGAGATCTGCATCCTTGTTACTTTTTTACAAACTAAAATATCTGTCCGTTAAAGCCTGTATCAAAGCCTGATCCGGCATCCAGATTTACCTTTCTGTTCATGCTTACAGGCTCCTGAGCGTAGGTCACTGCTGTATCTGCATCGATCACCTTCCGCATAAACAGATCATACAGGGCATCATCCATAGTCTGCATTCCGGCTCTTTTGTTGGTCTGCATAATGGATGGAATCTGGTAGGTCTTACTTTCCCTGATCAGGTTTCTCACCGCATTATTGGCAAAAAGCACCTCCAGGGCTGCCACACGGCCGCTGCCATCTGCCTTTTTCAACAGCTGCTGGGATACAATACACTCCAATACAGAAGCCAGCTGGATCCGTACCTGCTGCTGTTGGTTTGGTGGAAATACATCGATGATTCGGTCAATGGTTTTGTCTGCACCAATGGTATGAAGGGTGGAAAATACCAGATGACCGGTTTCTGCCGCTGTAATAGCAGTGGAAATGGTTTCCAGGTCTCGCATCTCTCCTACCAGGATCACATCCGGGTCCTCACGGAGAGCGGCTCTCAGTGCCTGAGCATAGTCTGTGGAATCGCTACCGATCTCCCTCTGGTTTACCACGGATTTGTCATGTCTGTGGAGGTATTCAATAGGATCCTCCAAAGTGATGATGTGGTAAGGATAGGTCCTGTTGATCACATGGATCAGGGAGGCCAGTGTGGTGGATTTACCGCTACCGGTAGGTCCTGTAACCAGTACCAGGCCACGTTTTCTGCTGGTCATTTCCACAACCTCTCTGGGGATTCCCAGATCCTCAGGCTCCGGAATATTGAAAGGCAGGCTTCGCATAACTGCTGCTAGCGTACCTCTCTGCTTAAAAACGTTCACGCGAAAACGACCTACCCCGGAAATGGCGTAGGCAAAGTCTGTCTGTCCGGTTTCCTCTAATTCCTCCCGGTGTCTTTTGTCTATAAGGGGCAGAAGGATGTCCTCCAGCATCTGTGGAGTCAGTCTCTCCCCCATAATAGGTGCCAGCACACCGTCCACACGGTAGCTGGGCGCCCGTCCCGAGGTGAAATGGATATCAGAAGCTCTCTCCTTTACAGACTGTATCAAAATTTCATTTAAGTCATACATGTTTTTTTGTCCTTATATTCAGGTTCCTGCCTGTGAGACAGGCATTCCCTTATTCGTAAGATGCCTTTAGCATCTCCTCAATGGAAGTAGTTCCATCCAGTACATAGCGGATACCATTTTGCCGGAGTGTGCGCATGCCACTTCGTTTGGCTGCCTCCTCCAGCTCCTCTGTGGTACCGTTCTCGGCAATCAGGTTACGGATTTCTTCATTGACCTCCATAATCTCAAATACACCGATTCGTCCGAAAAAGCCCGTATTGTTGCACAGCTTACAGCCTGCAGGCTCATAAATATTAACTTCCTGGTCTGTATTCTGTCTGAGGATACGCTTCTCCTCCTCGCTGGCCGGTCTCATTTTCCGACAGTGAGGGCAAAGCTTACGCACCAGTCGCTGGGCGATTACTCCCACTACAGAATCTGCGATCAGATATCTCTCCACTCCCATGTCTGCCATACGGTTCAGGGTACCCACTGCATTATTGGTATGTAAGGTGGATACTACCAGATGTCCGGTAATAGATGCCTGTACTGCAATCCCTGCTGTCTCCTGGTCACGGATCTCACCGATCATAATAATATCCGGGTCCTGACGGAGAATGGAACGAAGGGCTGAGGCAAAGGTCAGATCCACCTTATTGTTGACCTGGATCTGGTTGATTCCCTCAATATCTGCCTCTACAGGGTCCTCTACTGTAACAATATTGACTTCCTCCCTGTTCAGCTCACTGAGGGCTGTGTACAGGGTGGTGGACTTACCACTTCCGGTAGGCCCTGTAACAAAAATAATTCCAAAGGGGCTTGCCATCATATGGTCAAAACGTGCCATCTCATCCGGAGCAAGTCCCAGTTCCTTCTTATTTCTGGTAAGGTTCAGCTTGGAGGAGATTCGCATAACGATTTTCTCTCCGTGTACAGTAGGAATGGAGGAAATTCGGATATCATACTCCTGTCTGTCTACCACAATAGACATACGACCATCCTGAGGTTTCCTCTTCTCTGAAATGTCCATGCCTCCCATAATCTTAATACGGGTGGAAATAGCAGGCAGAAGGCTGTTATCGTAAACCATCCTCTCAAAAAGTGCACCGTCAATACGGTAGCGGACACGTACCTTGGACTCCAACGCTTCAATATGGATATCACTGGCTCTCTGTCGTACTGCCTGTTCGATCAGGGAACGGACCAGCTGTACAATCGGTGCATCGCTGACATCCGCATCTGCTTCATTTTCCTCAATATTGCCTCGCAGCTGTGCCCTCTCCTGGGTGAAACGTCTGGCAGCATCCATAGTCTCTGACGCACCGTAATGGCGGTCAATGGCAGCCAGAATATCTCTGGTGGTGGCGATGTAAGGCTCCACCTGAAGGTTGGTCACAATGGAAATATCATCAATAGCAGCCATATCCATAGGATCTGCCATAGCCAGATGGAGGATATTGGCATTGTAGGGATCCAGTTCAAAAGGAATACAGGTGTATTTCTTCATCAGATCCACACTGACCAGGTTCCGGACCTCCTTGGGGATGGTCACACCTGTAAGCTGGACTACCTTCAGTCCCAGCTGCATCTGAAGCGCACGGGCGATCATTTCCTCAGTGATAAATCCATTTTCCACCAGGATCTCACCGATCTTTTTGCCGCTTCCCTTCTGAAGCTGCAGGGCTTTTTTCAATTGTTCCTCTGTCAGGACATTCTGCTTTATGAGCAGATCGCCCAGACGCATTCTTTCACGTCTAAGTGCCATTTTTTCAGTCTCTTTTCCGGTATTTTCCCACATTAGCCGCCTGGCAGCTGACTTTCATTTATGGGTAATATCTATACTGCAGATATCTGTAATTACAAGTATAACAAGTTTATACCTAAGGTTAACAAAAATAGTACAATTTGTCAATATTTTTACCACAATTAGCACAGTTATACCTACTGTGAAGTTACTGTGAACGGAGCGAACAGTAACTTAAACACAAAAAGACACTTAGGGAATCCAGAGCTCTTTTTGCTGAATTCCTGATAAGTGTCTTTTATATTTTAGATTATACTCCGTCTGACATTACTTCGCCTTAAATATTGTCACATCACTCTTGGAGAGGTCAATGGTCTTTGGAAGGATGGAGGTCTTTTCCTCCTCTGTGCCGGATGTCAGTGTGGCAGTTCCGTCAGAAATTGTGTTGGATTTAATAGCATCCTGCAGGGTATTGTTTACCTTTACATCTGCAGTAAAGATATCACTGCCTGAACTGATGGCTGTGCTGCTGTTCTGCATTTCCTGAAGCTGTGCCTCTGTAGGATAGAAGGATGGCTGACGGATGTAACGGAAGCTTGCGCTATAGGCCTCGCCTACTGTAACTCCGTTCTTGCTGGAGGAGCAGTGTACTGCGATCCAGTCTCCTGCATCTGTTTTGCCACAAAGAATACCTACGTGGTTATCGCTGCCTGCCTCCGGTCCCTTCTGGAATACCAGGTCTCCAGGCTGTGCATCTGTCTCAGTGACCACATTTGCCTTCTCCCACTGGTCAGAGGTTCCGTCTCCTACTGCTGCCTGCATTGTCTGATCCTGGTAGCCATTGATCACTGCCCAGGTTACAAAACCGCTGCAGTCCAGGCCGTATGCACGGATGGTACCTGTACTCTTGCTGCCTTCTGCAGAAACCTTCTCAGCTGTACCCCAGCTTGGATCAGTGCCAATCTTTGTGGATTTACCGCCCCAGAAATATCCCACCTTACCTACCAGAGAGTAGGCTGAGGAGATTACATTTACACGTTCCTCGGACACATCATCCCCAACGCTCTCACGCACAAAGCCCTTGGCTGCTGTAACTACTGCACAGAGAAGCTCACAGTCTGTCTCCACATATTTTTTCAGAACCTTACGGTCCTTCTTGGAAATCTTATTCTTCTTAATATAGTAATTGATCTTACGGTTGCCGTATGTAACATGGGTAATGTTCTGCTTGTCCCTGACAACCGGGTTCATCTCTGCAAAAATCTTCGCCAGATCATCCTTGCAGGAACCATCCAGGGTAAATTCTGTTTTGCCTGCCTTGCTCTGCTGATAGATGTAGACTGCCAGGATATCCTGCCAGTTTCTCACCAGAAGGCTGTCTGCAGATGTGCTGATTCCGGATCCGGACAGATCGCTGGCATCGGAAAGCTTGTTTTTCTCCTTGTATTCCTTCTCAATGGAGTCCATAACTGCTGAGAAATCGTCGGAGAAGGTGAGATTGTAATTCTTCTTCAGGCTGTCCAGATAGAAATCCTTACCAGCATGGATATTGGATGCATAATATACAGGTGTGCCGGTAATACCTGTAGCTGTGGTGCTGTTATTATCGGAAAAATCGTTTTTCCCGCTGGCTTTATTCTCTTCTTCCTTTTTCTTCTCTGTTTCCAGAGTCTGAATGCGGGCTTCCATCTCAACCAGAAGATTATAGTTGGATACTTCTTTCTTCTCATCTTCAGTCAGAGCTTCATAAGCAGTACGTACGCTCTGCACCAGAGATTTCTTCTCCAAGGTGATTGTCTGAAGGTGAAGCTCATTGATACGGTCGATCACTGCCTTGGCATTGTCTGTGATCAGTGGTGCCGGTGTAGGTGTATTCGGAAGCGGCGTCACAGATGGCGCCGGTGTAGGCGTATCCGGAAGTGGTGTGACGGATGGTGCCGGTGTAGGTGTGTCCGGTGTCACTGTGGGCTCCGGGGCAGGTGTATCCGGCGTTACCGTAGGCTCTGGGGCAGGTGTGTCCGGGGTTACTGTAGGCTCCGGGGTTACAGGATCGGGCTGGGGTTCCGGTGTCGGAGTCTCCGGTGAACCGATATCCACTCCATCATCGCCGGATGAAAAATCATCGGAATAAGCGGTCACTGTCTCCTCTGCTGCCATAACTGAGACCGGTCCTGACAAAGTCATACCGGATGCCAGAGTCAGGCACAGGAACTTCATTAGGTATTTATTCTTCATATATTTAAAAGGCTCCCTTCTTTTCGCGAACATGTCTGTTATTTTCCCCGTTATCTTCGGCATGTGTAAACGGACCAAAGATCCGCTTTCGCTACTTCTTCATGAGCGCAATCAGGTCCGATCACGTTCAACTAATTCGGATTTATTCTAGCATATTCATTTTTGTAAATCAACCTTTGAGGAAAATATATCTTTTAGTTTTATTCAAATTTCATTTTTTCTTCACATTTCTTTCAGATTTTTTCAGATAAAAAAAGACAGCCCGGGCATTCTCTACCCTGAAAGCTGTCTGTTTTTTATGCTGCAAGATATTGCCGTCCTGTACCAAGCTGCACCAGGCCCTGAATCACCTGGAAGCACATGTTCAGGATAAAACGGATATCCTCCTCCACACAGCGGAGCTTGTTCAGATACCGTTCATGGGCTGATTCGATATAATCGATCAGCGTGGCAAAGGTATCAAATCGAATGGCCGGCTGCAGGTATCTGCAGGCCTCTCCTCCCTGTATGCAGGATTTGAGTTCATTTTTCAGCACCTTCTCATAATGATTGTGCTGGGCAAAACTGCCCGTATATGTTTTGTTATGAGGAAAGGTAAAATAATCCGCCATATAGTGAATCACTTCTCCGAAACGCCGCCAGTATACTCTCTCGTTGCTCTGCTCCGGTGTGGTATCAGCCAGCCGGCGCATGCTCTCCTTCACCTGGTCAAAGGTTGTAAAATACTCATGTCGTTTCGTTATAAAGGATGGTTTGATATCTGGAAGGATACTTCCCAGACAGAATGCTTTTCTGTGGGACTGCAGGCTGGAAGCTGCTGACATCTGGTCTGCGAGATATCTTGCAAGTAAAATATGTGATTTTTTACGCAATGTTTTCCTCTTTTCTTTCTGTAAAAGATCTGTCCTGTCATGTATACTGACAGTGACAATCACCTATAACCAACAGAATACACTATAGCAGATATCCATTGCTTATTCAATCCGTTTCGGAAAAATATTTCTAAAATATTTGTGAATTACTCGGTAACTGAATTACCAAAGCATCTGAATTAAGGCGGGATACCGCCTTTTTTCAGGGTGCATCCATGGCACCACTACTGTTTGCTCTTTAGAGCTATACAGCTACTTTTATTATTTCTGGGTCAGATCCATAAACTGGCCCAGCAGTTCCAGATCACTGGCCTTCACTTTCAGATTTGTCTCCAGTCTCTCACCCTCCGGAGTAACAAAGGCGATCTCCAGCACACTATCCTCTCTGATTCCTCTCTGGGATACTGCCCTGCAGAATGCCGGAAACTTGGGATGATTTCTCTTAAAAGTATTCCAGGCACCGGCAGCCTTCATCATATTACCTATATCCATAATTCTTTTGTCCTTTCCTGCTGTCAGGCAGTTTCTCTTTGAATACTGCGTATGGTCAGGATCTGACCATACAGCACAGCTGGGCGAATCTCTCATCTCTGGTGCGCATGCATGCTATGTAATCATCGATCACCCTGCGCACCTGATAGGGAATATCCAGCTTTTCATATCTTTGTTCCAGTTCCAGAAGATCTCTGTTATCCTGACAGATATATTCATCCTCTGTCTCCAGTTTTCTTGCCAGTTCCATGATTTTTTCAGCTTTTTCATCCATAATGTTCTCCTTGCGTTGATTTTCAATCTGTGCGTCCATACTAGTCTCCTTAGTTTCATAGAAAATTGGTAACTGCGCTTGTCCGGAAAAGAATTCCCGGCTGTGAATAAGCGCAGTTATATTGTGTGTATGTGTATTAACATCTATTATTTTATAAAGAGATACTCAGATTGTCAACGAAAACCGTACGACATAATGGTTGATAAATCGACATAGTTCGACTTTTTTCGCTCAAAAAATTCTGTTTTACATTCTCAGATGTCTTATTCCTTACCATTAAAACAATATGTACATACATTGCAGGGTTCAATTCCAATAGCTTCCAGAAGATCATCCAGTCTGTGATAGCGAAGAGTTGTAAAGTTCTGCATCTTGCAGATATCCTGTACCATCTGCTCGTATCTTTCTGTACAGGGGTCTGCATACTCATCCAGAATCTCCTGGGGACAGTTTGGACCTTCTCTTTTCTCAATCACCTGGCGGGCAATCAGTTCCATTTCGGATTTGGAGCGGGAGAAATTCAGGTATTTGCAGCCATACATAATTGGAGGGCAGGCAGGGCGGACATGTACTTCCTTTGCACCGCTTCTATAGAGAAATTCTGTTGTCTCACGGAGCTGAGTTCCACGCACAATGGAATCATCAATAAGAAGAAGTTTTTTGTCCTTGATCAGTTTGCGCACAGGGATCAGCTTCATCCTGGCGATCAGGTTACGCTGGTTCTGGTTGGTAGGCATAAAGGATCTTGGCCAGGTAGGTGTATATTTAATAAATGGTCTTGCATAAGGGATGCCGGATTCATTGGCATAGCCGATGGCATGTGCAATACCGGAGTCCGGAACACCTGCTATAATGTCCGGGTGAACGGAATCGCCGTCTCTTTTCGCAAGCATACTTCCACAGCGGTAACGCATATCTTCTACGTTCACGCCTTCGTAAGATGCTGTTGGGTATCCATAATAAACCCAGAGGAAAGAACAAATCTTCATTTTCTTTCCCGGTTCTACCAGAGTTTTCACACCGTCTGCTGTAACAAAAACGATCTCTCCGGGTCCCAGTTCCTTATAATCTTCATATCCCAGATTAATATAGGCATGGCTTTCAAAAGACAGACAATAAGAACCTTCTTTGTGACCGATCTCAATAGGAGTTCTGCCCATTTTGTCACGGGCTGCATAGATTCCGTCTTTTGTCATAAGAAGCAGTGACATGGAACCATCAATCCGCTCCTGTACATACTGGATTCCTTCTACAAAATTATCTTTTTCGCAGATCATGGCTGCGATCAGCTCTGTTACATTGACAGTTCCGTTGGTCATTTCCTGGAAATGTACCTTGGTGTTATCATACATCCACTGCAAAAGTTCATCATAATTGTTAATCTTTCCCACAAAAGTAAGGGCAAAACTTCCAATCCTGGAATTAAACAGAAGTGGCTGGGGTTCATAATCGGAAATACATCCAATTCCCATGTTTCCCCTCATGGTTCCCACTTCTCCGTCAAATTTCGTACGGAATGGTGTATTCTCAATGTTATGGATGGCGCGGTCAAAGCCCTGCTCTCCATATACAGCCATACCGCCACGGCGGGTACCCAGATGGGAATGATAATCCACTCCGTAAAAAAGTTCCAGTACGCAATCTTCTTTTGATGCTACTCCAAAAAATCCGCTCATAATGCGCTCCTCTCTGTTTCCATAATCTTTATTAGTATAGCATACTGCTTCTGATAATTTCAAGCACTGCAAGAAATCCTATCTATAGCAATCCTTCTGATACAAGCAAGTTCCCACCCACTACTTATTGCTTTTCGCAACCCCCGCAGGAGACTTACTTAATTCGATTAAATCTCACTGAAATCCGGTGTTCCGTACAGGTCGAATGGAGTTGACTGGTAGACGTAGTAATTATCAAAAGTCATACTCTTTTCACCTCTCAAAACGTTGATTTCTCGGTACTTTCCGAGATTTTATACACCAAATATTTTATATAATACCCCATATATACCCCATTTTCAAGCACCGAATTGAATGATTTTTTTAGTTACTGATGAAGAATTGGTTTTCTCTAATCCAATGGTATCTTCCAGTAGTTTCATATCATCAACTTTCTTCTTATCCAAAACACTTGTGTATAAATCCATAGTCATCTGTAAAGAAGCGTGTCCAAGATATGATTGTACTGTCTTTGGTGGGATTCCTGCTTCAAAACAGCGTGTAGCAAATGTGTGTCTAAATGTATGACCTGAGAATTTCTCCATTGCATCCAGTGGATCTTTTGTAAGATTGATTTCGTCTATAATTTTGCCAATTGCTTGAAGATATAACTGAGAGTTTAATGGTGTTCCAAATTTTGTGGTAAATAATAAATCTGGAAGATCAAGCTTTCCTTTATAAGGAGAGTTATCGCATATAATTTTATGAAGTATAATTTGTTCCTGTAAAGCTCCCCTACAGAATGAATTAATAGGCACTGTTCTATAACTTGATTTTGTTTTAGGTGGATCAATATGAAATTCTTTCTGTGTATCTCCATCCAGTTTTTGATATAATAGAGTCTTATTTACCTTGATTTCATTTTTCTCAAAGTCAATATCATCTTCTGTCAGTGCAAATAACTCGCCTGGACGTAATCCAGTATTTATGGCAACCACAAATAGATTGTTATAAAAAGTACCTGCACTACATTCAAAGAAATCTGCCTGATCTTCTCTTGTAAGTGCTTTTGGTTCATTTTGCGGTTTATTAACTGGCAGCCTTACTCCTTTTGCAGGATTCTTTACGAGAAAGTCATCTTCCATAGCTCTATTTAGCATATCAACAAGAAGTATCCTTATTTTATTTAAAGTTTCCCACTGATATCCTTTGGCATGTACTTGATTAATAGTATCAGTTATCATTAACTTTGTAATATCTGTTAATTTCTTATTCCCTAAATATGGCTGAATATGTTTTGTATATACTGTTTCATAGTGTTTTTTAGAATTAATTCTGATAACAGGAATTTTATATACTTTCATCCATTTTTCATACCATTGGTCAAGTGTTGTGCTTGGTTCAACAACATTTCTCATTCTTTCATTGTCTGCGACTGCTAAAGCCAGTTTATTTTTCACTTCTTTCAGTGTAGAGCCATATACTTCCCTTCTCCTTCCAAATCTATCTTCAAATCTGCCTGAATATTTACCATCTTTTCTTTGACGGATTCCCTTGCCTAACTCTTTACCTTTTAAATCTTTTCCCATTGATACATCTCCCTTTTCTATATAAGTAAATGTATAATAGGTTAAAATTTCACATTTATATCCTACCATACACTCTGTTAAATATCAACTTTTCACATATTACAAATAAGTAATACTGTCTAAATATTTTTCAAATGCAACTCTTTTGATGATTGCTTTTTTCCCAATATAAATAACAAAATTACATCTTTCTTCTTTTATTAATTCACGAATTTTAT